>NZ_CATNLY010000034.1:300000-384348 GCF_950100655.1 Pleomorphomonas sp. T1.2MG-36 | reverse complement strand
TGGTCATGGCGGGGAGAAATGCACCCGATCCCATCCCGAACTCGGCCGTGAAACTCCCCAGCGCCAATGGTACTCCGTCTTAAGACGCGGGAGAGTAGGTCGCTGCCAGGCCTGCAAAGTGCAAGACAAACAACAACAAACCACACGAACATAACTCTTCACAAAACACACACACAAACGAACCCAAACAACCATAAGCCCTCCGAGAGAGAAATCTCCGGAGGGCTTTTGCGTTTGGAAATGACGAAGCACAAGCGCGACTGTCCGGATCAGACACCTGCCGTATGGCGAGCCCGAACAAGCGGCCCTCTGACCGATCAACCGACTGAAATAGCTCACCATCTCCGCTCCAGAATGCCCGGACTCACGGCAAGGTGAGCCTGGCGTCCGGCGTTTCTTCGGAACCCATCCGTCCCTCCCACGTTTCATTCACGGTTCCCCGAACCGAAACCAACATAGACGTGAAGGGAGAATGTCATGGGTTCCACTACCGACAAGATCAAGGGCTACACCAACGAGGCCGTCGGCAAGGCCAAGCGTGCCGCCGGTGAGGCACTTGACGATCCCGAGCTGAAGGTCGAGGGCGACATCCAGGAAGCCAAGGGCGATGCCCAGAAGGCCGTCGGCAAGGGCAAGGAAGCCCTCAAAGACACCATCGACAAGCTCTGAGCGATCCCGCTCGGCACTTTCAAGACGCTGCCGGTCCGTTGGAACGGCGGCGTCTTTCGTTGATCCGAAGCCGCGCGCAACCCGGCGCGCCCCGCCCAGAGGCTGCAAATGGTCCAGAGAACGTTGCTGCAGGCATTTCATTGGTACTATCCCGGCGACGGGCGCCTCTGGCCAGACATCGAGGAGAAGGCGGCGTCGCTCGCCGACATGGGCATCACCGATGTCTGGCTGCCGCCCATTTACAAGGGGGCCGCGGGAGGACACTCGGTCGGTTACGACGTCTACGATCTGTTCGACCTCGGCGAGTTCGATCAGAAGGGCGGCGTTGCCACCAAGTATGGCGACCGGGCGGCCTTGGAGCGTGCCGTCCATGCGCTTGAGGCGAAGGGCATCGGCGTCATCCATGACGTGGTGTTCAATCACAAGATGGGCGCCGACGAGACCGAGCGGGTCCGGGTGCACCGCGTCAACCCGGACAATCGCGAGGAGATCGATCCGGAGACCTTCGAGGCCACGGCGCATACGCGCTTCACCTTTCCGGGACGGCAGGGGCGCTACTCGAAGTTCATATGGGACGCCAAATGCTTTAGTGGCGTCGATCACATCGAGGATCCAGACGAGAATGGTGTCTTCAAACTGGTCAACGAATACGATGACGGCTGGAGCGTCGAAGTTGGCGAGGAGTTCGGCAACTTCGACTACCTGATGGGATCGGACATCGAGTTCCGCAACAAGGCCGTATACGAGGAGCTCAAGCACTGGGGGCGCTGGCTGATGGGTGAACTGCCCTGTGCCGGGTTCCGCCTCGATGCCGTCAAGCATATTCCCGCCTGGTTCTATCGCGACTGGATCGGCCACATGCGTGAGAATGCCGGCAAGGACCTGTTCGTCGTTGCCGAATACTGGCTTCCGGACCTTGACGCGCTTCGCAAATACCTCGATCTGGTCGATCACCAGCTCATGCTGTTCGACGTGGCGCTGCACTACAATTTTCACGACGCTTCCAAAGGTGGTGCCGAGTACGATCTGCGCACCCTGTTCGACGGTACGCTGGTTGGCGCCATGCCGGAGCACGCCGTGACCCTGGTCGCCAATCACGACACGCAGCCGCTGCAATCGCTGGAGGCGCCGGTCGAACCATGGTTCAAACCGCTTGCCTATGCCCTTATCTTGCTGCGGGAGCAGGGGGTACCTTGCGTGTTCCACCCAGATCTCTATGGCGCGACCTATACCGACAAGGGGGGCGACGGCGAGGATCACGACATCGACATGCCGGCGATCGCCTGCCTGCCAGGGTTGATCGCGGCGCGTCAGCGCTTCGCTTATGGCCCGCAGACGGACGTCTTCGACGATCCGAACTGCATCGCCTTCGTACGCCACGGCACGTCTGAGGCGCCCGGCTGCGTGGTCGTGATGACCAATGCGGCCGACGCGGCGAAACCCATGGACCTCGGTGAGGAGATGGCAGGTGTCGCCTTCCGCGACTTCCTTGGGCACCGTGATGACGAAGTCACGACCGACGAGGCGGGACGCGCGAGCTTTCCCGTGAACGCAGGCAGCGTCAGTGTCTGGGTGCGCAGCGATGCGTTATAGGATTGAGCGAACGGTGCCGAAGGGCTCCGGTCTCTCGGTTGCGACCCGTGAAGGAGGATATGGATTGACCTCGGAAACGCTCTTGCCGCGCCCCATGGGAAAACTTCCAGCGGCGCTCGCCGCTGTCGTTCCCGTCGCCACGGCGGCGATCATCGGCAACTTCGCCACCATGCCCAACCTGGCGCCATGGTACGAGAGCCTCGCCAAACCGCCATTCAACCCTCCCAACGGCGTTTTCGGCCCGGTCTGGACGCTGCTCTACATCCTGATGGCCTGGGCTTTCTTTCGCATCCTGCGCAGCCCTGATGGCGCCTTGCGCCGCCGTGCCATCGCTTTCTTCCTGGTGCAGATGGCGCTCAATGCGGCGTGGTCCGTCGCCTTCTTCGGATTCCATTCGCCTTTGGCGGGCTTGGTCGTGATTCTGGTGCTCGTCACGACCATCGCAGCGACGGTGCACGCTTTTCTCGCCGTCGATCGCATCGCCGGAGGGGCGCTCGTTCCCTATCTGGGATGGGTCACTTTTGCGACGCTTCTCAATGCATCGATCTTGTGGCTGAACCGATCGGCATGACCGGAACATGGGGTGGGAAGGTAAGAGAGAAGATCTTCCTGGACAGACGCCAACAAAAAGGCCGCCCGAAGGCGGCCACTTTGCAAGTCTTTGACTTCTCTTCTGAAAATGGAGCGGGCGATGGGATTCGAACCCACGACCCTAACCTTGGCAAGGTTATGCTCTACCCCTGAGCTACACCCGCGCTCCGCTTTTCAGCGCGCTCCGTCGCCGGAGCGAGGCGGTATATCGCCCAAGTCGGCGGCGAATGCAACAGGCTTTTTCGACTTTTTTCGCAGCGCGCTTTTTTTTGCCGGAAAAAGGGCGTTTCAATCTCGCCAAGGCCCGGATTTTTCAATGGTTTTGGCTTGCGCGATCCATGCGTTACCTGAAAATATAAGCGGGTTCCGGGATCCTAGCCCGTCCGCTCATGAGGTTGTCATGGCTGCAACGCGCGCCGATCTGTTTGCCTTTCTTGATCGTCTCGGTATCGCCCATCGAACGATCGAACACCCGCCGTTGCCAACTGTCGAGGCTGCGATGGCCATCTGGGGCGGCATGACGGGCGGCTTTGCCAAGAACCTGTTCGTCAAGGACAAGAAGAGCCGGCTTTTCCTGATCACGCTCAGGAAGGATGCCTCACTCGATCTCAAGCACGTGCAGGCGGCGATCGGCGCTTCGGGCCGGGTGTCCTTCTGCTCGGCCGAACAACTGATGGAACATTTGGGCGTTCTGCCCGGTTCGGTGACGCCGCTCGGCGTCCTCAACGATACGGCCGGTACGGTGACCGTGGTGCTGGAGAGAGCGTTGCTGGAACTTGATCCGGTCCACGTGCATCCGCTTGAGAACACCGCCACCACGGCGGTATCGGCCGAAGGCCTGGTCACCTTCCTCCGGGCCACCGGCCACGAGCCGCTTATCGTCGACTTGCCGCTTCTCGCCTGAGAGGGGGCGCTGTTAAACTTGGCCCCGCCGCCCTATATAGGGCGGACAAACTCCCTCTTCGCCGCCTCCTGTCGGGAGGTCGGCGCCAGCAATCGAGTGACATGATGAGCAGCCCGACCTTCACCTTTGGCAACGGCTTCGCCCCGCCGGGACCTGGCGCCGCCCCGGCCCCCGCGACCGATGACGTGATCGAGACCACGACCCGCGATTTCGCCCGCGACGTGCTCGATGCCTCGAAGGACAGGCCGGTGCTGGTGGATTTCTGGGCCGAGTGGTGCGGCCCCTGCAAGCAGCTGACGCCGATCATCGAGAAGGTCGTTCGCGACGCCAAGGGTAAGGTGCGTCTCGTCAAGATGAACATCGACAACCACCCCGAGGTAGCAGGTCAGCTCGGAATCCAGTCGATTCCGGCCGTCATCGCCTTCGTCAAGGGGCGCGCCGTCGACGGCTTCATGGGCGCCCAGCCGGAAAGCCAGGTGCGACAGTTCATCGAGCGCGTCGCCGGTCCCATGGGGCCGACCGACCAGGAGAAGCTCATCGCCGCCGGCCAGGAGGCGCTTGCCGCCGGCGATGCGCAGGCTGCTGCCGAGGCCTTTCTCGCCGTGCTCGACGTGGAGCCCGAATCGCTCGTTGCGATCGCCGGCCTTGTCCGGGCGCTGACGGCGGCCGGCCAGCTTGAGGACGCACGTACCGTGCTGGCCCGCGTGCCCGACCTGAAGGCCGGCGACGCGGCGATTGCCGGCGCCCGCGCCGAGCTGGAGCTGGCCGAGCGGGCCGCCAGCGTCGGCGACACCGCAGCGCTGGCGGCGGCCGTTGCCGCCAATCCTGCGGACCACCAAGCCCGGTTCGAACTGGCCGAGGCGCTGGCCGCCAAGGGCGACCGCCAGGCAGCCGTCGACCAACTGATCGAGATCGTCCGGCGCGAGCGGGCCTGGAACGATGAAGCGGCGCGCAAGCAACTGGTCAAGTTCTTCGAAGCTTGGGGTATGACCGATCCCATGACCCTTTACGGACGGCGCAAGCTGTCTTCGGTTCTGTTCTCCTGATCGGAAAGGCATTCGATGCAAGTTGGCAACGCAAGCTACGTCGGTTCCGCCGATCTTCCCGGCGAACTGCCACTCTTTCCGCTGAAGGGCGTGCTTCTGTTGCCGCGCGGCCTGCTGCCGCTCATCGTGTTCGAACCACGCTATCTCGCCATGGTCGACGCGGCTTTGGCCGGTGACCGGCTCATTGGTATCATTCAGCCGCGTTTCGACGCCGACGAGGGCATAGAGGAGGGATCGGCGCCGCTTTGCGACGTTGGAACCGTCGGCCGAATCACGGCGATCGCCGAAACGGGGGACGGGCGCTATCAGGTGACTCTGACCGGCGTCTGTCGTTTTCACCTGACGGGCGAGGTTCCGGCCGGGCTGCCCTATCGCGTCGGCTGGATCGCCTGCGATTTCCCGGTCGATTTCGAGCCACAGACCGGCGAGGAAGAGGTGGATCGCGCCGCCTTCCTCGCTGTGTTCGAAGCCTATCTCGAGGCCAACGAGATGGAAGCGGACTGGGACGCCGTCGAAAAGGCGTCGACCGAGGCGCTGATCAACACCTTGTCGATGATGAGCCCCTATGGGGCAGCCGAGAAGCAGGCTCTGCTCGAGGCTCCCGACCTGAAGATGCGAGCCGAGACGCTGATCGCCATCACCGAGATCGCGCTGGCGCGCGCCGCCGACGGTGCTCCGACCACCTTCAACTGAGGACGCCACAATGCAGGAGAATGACGGCCGGCGGACTGGCGAAGTCGATCCCAAGCTCCTCGAGATCCTCGTCTGCCCGCTCACCAAGGCAACGCTGGAGTGGTATCCCGAACGCCGCGAGCTGGTGTCTCGCCCTGCTCGGCTCGCCTATCCCGTGCGTGACGGAGTGCCGATCATGCTGCCGGATGAGGCGCGGGCGCTCGACCCCGACGAGTAAGTCCGGTTTCAGGCTGGAAGGCCGCAGGCCGTCCTGAGGCGCGCTTCCGCCTCGGCATCGGCACCCGACAGGCGGATGGTCTTGAGACGCGCCGTTGGGCCGGATACGACCGCTGAAGCCGACTTCGGCAAGCCGGCGACGGCGGCCAGCAACGCCGCCACGGCGGCATTGGCTTTACCATCCTCTGGCACCGCCTTCACCCGCGCAGCGACCACCGCGCGGCCGTCCGACAGCGCTTTCACGCCATCTATGCGATCGCTGCCACCACGCGGCGTCAGGCGCACCTCGACGAGGAGATCGGCGCCATCGCGCCGGATCGGGGTGTCGGCCATCGGATCAGAAGACGTAGGGGAAGATGTAGCGGATGATGATCTGCTGCAGAAGGATGATGCCGAACCAAAGCACGAGGAAAGACAGGTCCAGTCCGCCGGTGTTGGGCATGAGGCGCCGGATGGGGCGCAGCAGGGGCTCGGTCATGGTGTACAAAAAGCCCGCGATCGTCGCCACCACCTGGTTGCGCAGGTTGACGACATTGAAGGCGACGAGCCACGACATGATCGCTGAGGCGATCAGGATGTACATGTAGAGACTGAGCACCTGGAGGAGAACGTAGAGGACGGCCTGCATGAATGGGTCTTTCGCATTACGAGGTTTCCGAGATGTAGCCATGACGCGGTGGGGCCGCAAGGCCGCTGTGCGGTGCCGTTGCGCGCAGATCACCAGACTTGGTAAAGGCCGAAGCAGACCGCTGCTTCGAAGGCGGGTGGCGGCGATGCTTCGCCGCGCTCTGGGTGAGCCTTCCCGATCTCGTCCGAGGGCCTGACTTGGGGGCCGGGAAAGGCTTGACAGTCTCTGTCCCTCCCCCTAAAAGCGGCTCACCCGACGCCGGGTTCGCGGCCGAAAAGCCGTGCCGGATGGGGCTGTAGCTCAGATGGGAGAGCGCTGCAATCGCACTGCAGAGGTCAGGGGTTCGATTCCCCTCAGCTCCACCAATCCGTTTCCAGGAATGGTGTTCAAGAGCATGTCAGGCGAACTCTGGTTCGCCGACATGATCCATACTGCTGCTTTCACGTGATTCCGGACGCAAAACCGGGTCCCACGTTTGCTGGGGTTGCCAGGTCGTCGAGAGACGAGCCAAAGCCCTCGCCGACAATCTTGATCCCACGAGGTCGCACCAGGCAGATGAAGCCTGCGGCTCTCCTGCCTGGCTGATGCGTTATCGCGTCAGAACGACGGAAATCGGATCGCCGCGATAGTCCAGTGCGATCCCTGTGGTCGAGGTCATCGGCGTCATGCCCGGACGGACGCGGCAGATTGTGAAATTTCTGACCTGCGGCATTCCCGGGTAGGCTCCACGGCACGCGCCGATCCGCAGTGTGTCCTGTGCGTCATCCCAGTGGAGTGGAATGCGGACGTTTTCGCCTCGCTCACAGCCAAGGCTGAGACCATCGTCCTGATAAAGCTCCATAAAGCCGTCGCAGCCGGGGAAGACGTAGATCGTCAATGTTGTCCAGGACAAGCCGGCCGTCGACTGGACGATCGGGCCGACGGGGAGAATGCTGCCCGCCCTTGCGTGAAGCGGGATGCGATCGAGCGGGCTGGGAACCTCGTGCGCGCAGCCGCCGGCGCGGTGCTCGCCGGTCCAGACATCAAACCAGCCGCCATCGGTCTCCGGCAGATAGACCGGCCAGTTTTCCGCTCCCTCCGCAAGGACCGGGGCGACATGCAAGGCCCCGCCGAACATGTAGCTGTGCGTCTCATCCAGCGCGCGCGAATCGCTGGCGAAGTCGAACACCAGTGGCCGCATCATGGGGACTCCGGTCGCTGCCGTTTCGGCGGCTGCGGCGTAGATGTAGGGCAGAAGGCGGTAGCGGAGTTCGAGATAGGCCTTTGCAATCTCCTCCACCTTTTCGCCATAGCGCCAGAACTCGGTATCCGTCTCGAAGCCATGGACGCGCTGCATCGGCAGGAAGGTGGCGTACTGGAACCATCTCAGGAAGCGTTCACGGTAGGCTTCGTCCTGATACTGCCCGGAGCCGGGGCGGAAGAAACCGCCGGCATCGACGGTCCAGTAGGAGTAGCCGGAGGCCGCCATGTTGAGCCCGGCGGCGATCTGATTGCCAAGCGTAGCCCAATCGTTACCGACGTCGCCCGACCAGGTAAAGGCCGGGTAGCGGTGCTGGCCGAGGAAGGCGCTGCGGGTCAGAATCAGAGCGCGCCTATCCGGCACGGACGTCTTCCACGACTCCGACACGGCGCGCGTGACTTCCAGAGGGTAGGCGAGCTGGACGTGTTCGCCCCGGCCGGCGGCCGTCGTCCGACCGGCGAGATCATCGTTCTCGGGCTCGGTGGCGTCCTGCCACCAAGCGTCGATGCCGAAGCGTCTGAGCCGCTCTTCCTGCTGGGCGGCGTAGAAGGCGGCGGCTTCCGGATTGAAGAAGTCGACCCAGTCGGTACCCTCGATGAAATACCCGCGACGGACAAACTCCTGGCCGAGCTCGGACGATGGATCGATGCGCGCCCAAACCGACAGCATGAAGCGCGCATCGCGCCGGTGGACTTCGTCGATGAGCTGTTTCGGATCGGGGTAATGGGCCTCATCGAAGCGCATGGCGTTCCAGCCGTGCGAACCCCAGTACTGCCAGTCCTGCACGATGACATCGAGCGGCAGGCCACGTTGCCGGAACTCATCGAGCGTCTCGATGATCTCGTCCGAGGAGTGGAATCGTTCGCGGCAGTGGACGTAGCCGAAGGCCCAGATCGGCAGCATGGGCGTCGCGCCGAGGAGTTGGCGGTATCCGCCCATGATTTCGGCCGCGCCGGGGCCGGCGATCACCACGTAATCGATGGCGTCGGCGACGGGAGAACGCCACACCGTGCGGTCGGCGACCGGACCGTGGTAGAGGACCGGAGCGTCGGCCTCGTCGGCCTCCACCGTCACCACGTGGGTTCCGGGGGCGAGATCGGCAAAGAAGCTTGTCGTCGGGGGGAGCCAGAAGTTGTCGTAATCGGCGCAGATCAGGCCATCGATCTCGACACGGTAGCGCGTGCCCATCTTCCGCCCGATGTCGAGCAGCATCGCGTGGCGCCCGCCGGTCGAGATCTCGATCCGTCCCTCGAACACGGCCGTCCGCCGCTCCACCGCCGCTCCGCCCGACGATGTCGAGACGGTTGCCATCTGAGCCTGACCGACCGAGCGCCTCGCCAAGACCATCCGGTTCGGTGGCGGGTTCAGGTCGCTGCGGCCGCGATGGTGCCAGATCAGCCCGTAGCCTTTATTGGACAGGATAAAGGGCAGCGCGATCTGGGTGTTGACCTGGGTCAGGCGACGCGGCAGACCGCGCAGATCGAGCGCGCCGTCCTGGAAGCAACCGGTTCCGTAAAGGCGCTCGTCCGGCGGGGAATCGAAAGCTTGTTCGGCGATATGGATAGCCTCGTGGCCAAGCAGGTCCGGCGACAGGCTGCGTCCTGCCTCGGCCTCGGCAAGCAGCAGTCTGCCGTCCCGCCCGAAGAAGCGCAGGCGCCCCGTGGTGTCGGTTATTTCGCAGACGAGATGCGGCAGGTCCAGGCGGATAGCGCCGCCCCCGGCCTGAGCGGAAACGGCGGCGGGTGGCAGGTTATCCATCAGGATCCGGCTTTCCGGCATCGTTCCGTCGTGCCCGGCGGGTGCAAAGCGGACTCGGAAGGCCCGGTCGCTCAGGGCCGAGATGCAAAGCGTGCCGCTGGCGTAAGCCTTGACGAAGTCAGGCATCATGCCTGCGTGGGAAAGAGCGTTGTTGGTCATGATGCCCGAATCTGGATGTGTGATGGGATCCGATCGTCACCGGCGGCTCATCCCTTGACCGAACCGCTGGTCATGCCGGCGATGATGAAGCGCTGGCCGAGGAGGTAGATGACGATGACCGGAATGATGGTGAGCACGATATCGGCAGAGACGAGGTTCCAACTGCTCTGGTACTGGCCGAAGAAGTTGTAGACCGCGAGGGTCATCGGCCAGTTGGCACTGCTGTTGAGATAGTAGAGCGGTATCATGAAGTCGTTCCAGATATTGAGGAAGTTCAGGATACCTGCGGTGACGAGCACCGGCTTCAACAGCGGCAGGATCACCAGGAAGAACAGTTGCGGCGGTCGGCAGCCGTCGATGATGGCGGCTTCGTCGAGCTCGCGGGGGACGGTCTCGACGAAGCCGTAGATCAGGAAGATCGAGAAGGGCACCTGCAACGCGGCGTAGAGGATGATGACGCCGATCTTGGTGTTGATGAGGTGGGTCACCTGCATCATGGTCGTCAGCGTGAAGAAGTTGATGGGCAGCGCAATGCCCATGATCAGGAACAGGTAGAAGAAGCGGTTGAGCCGCGTCCGGTGGCGCGACATCACGAAGGCCGCCATGGCCGACACCAGAGTGGCGATGATGGTGGCCGATGTGGCGTAGAGCAGGCTGTTGAAGAAGCTGGCAAGCAGCTTTCCCTTTTCGATAGCGATCAGGAAGTTCTCAAGGTGGAGCTCGGTTGGCAGCTCCATGCTCATCGTGCTCGCTTCGGTCGACGATTTGAGCGCATTGATGGCGATGAGATAGACCGGAAGGATCATGACCAGGCTGGCCAGGAAGGCCGCGAGATGGGTGGCGAGGGCGCGCAGGTTCCTAGGCATCCGCTTTCTCCTCAATCGCGGTCCGACTGGCGTTCCATCACCCGGATGACCAGGTAGCCGGTGACGACCAGGATCAGGAAAAGAATGCTGGAAATGGCGGTGCCGAGCCCGAATTGTCCCTTGGAAAAGGCTTTGAAGATCTCGGTCGACAACACCTCGGTCGCATAGCCGGGTCCGCCGTTTGTCAGCGCGTAGACGATGTCAAACACGCGCAATCCGTAAAGGATGTTGAGCACGGTGACGATCATCAGCGCCGGCATCAGCATGGGAAGGGTGATGTGGCGGAACTTCGCCCAGGCGCCGGCGCCGTCGATCGCCGCGGCCTCGTAGAGGTCCTTCGGAATGGTCTGCAGGCCGGCGAGCAGAATGACCATGATGTAGCCGATGCCCTTCCAGCTATCGACGCCGACCACCGAATAGAGCGCGATGCTCGGGTCGATGAGCCAGGGCAGGGCAAGGGCGTCGAGACCGATGCCGCGCAGGAAGCCGTTGAGAAGCCCGGCCGCGGGGTCCAGAATCGAGCGGAAAATCAGGGCAACGACCAACGTCGGCAGGATGACCGGAAGGTAGATCAGCACGCGGTAGCCGTTGACGAACCAGCGGACGCCCTGGTTGAGCAGCAGGGCGAGTGCCAAGCCGAAGACCGTCTTGATGATGATCGTCCAGAAGGTGAACAGCAGCGTGTTTTTGATGAAGGACAGGTAATTCTCGTCCGGAGACAGGATGGTCCGATAGTTGTCGAGGCCGATGAACTCGACCTCTTCGGAATAGCTGCTCCAATCGGTAAACGAATAGGCGATGCCGCTGAGGCTCGGAACGATGAAGAACGTCACATAGAGTGCGAGCGCCGCGAGGACAAAATAGAACGGGTAGGGACTATGCGTTTTCATTGCGAGTTCCGGTCGCTCGTGGTCGCACCCCCGGTCTCAAAGCCTTCTAGAGGAGAAGACCGGGGGTGGACGCCGCCAAGTCCAGAGGTTTTCCGGTGAAGCCGGTTCGCCGGTAGGGCTCTGTCCGCTTGTCAAGACGAAGCAGGGAGGATCACTTCTTCCAGGCGGGATCCTTGGCGGCCTTGGCGAGATCGCCACGACGCTTGTCGATGTTGGCGAGCACCTTCGCCGGTTCCATCGCCCCGGTGAACATTGCCGTCAGATCTGCGCCGATGTCCATCCACTGCGGGTTCACGTAGTTCACGGCGGTCTGGTAGACGGTGCCGCGCGCATCCTTGTGCGAATCGAACAACGCCTGAACGTCAGCGCTGAACTTGCTCTTCGCTCCCTCGAAGGGCAGCGTCATCGCAGTTGGCGTGTTGTCGATGAAGTAGTCGACGTTCTCGGGTTGAGCGAGGAAGGCGAGATACTGCTTGGCGGCGTCGACGTGGGCCGATCCCGAATAGATGAAATGGGTAGGCCCGGCTGGATTGATGTTGACCCTCTGATTGTCGGCGAGCGGCATCAGGAACACGCCGATGTCGGATGCCTTCATATCCGGATAGTCGTGCTCCACCAGCGAAGCGAAGCCCGTATTGGCAAGGACCATCGCCACCTTGCCGCTGGCCATCGCCTTGGACGCACCGGTGTAGACATCGGCGAGGGCGTTCTTGCCCATGAAGCCCAGATCGTACGCTTCCTTGAGCTGGGTAACGGCCGCGAGCATGGTGGGGTTGCCCGCGAAGGTCGCCTTGTTGGCGTTGAGGGCGTCGGCGAGGCCGGGCGTCACCTCTTCAAAGCGCGGTCCCAGCTCCGGGAACCAGAGGACGTGATGCCAGCCGTCGGCCACCGGTTCGTAAAGCGGCTGGATGCCGTTGTCGGCAAGCTTCTGGCTCAGGGCCTTGAACTCGGCATAGCTCTTGGGAGCGGCGAGACCGTATTGGGAGAACAGCTTCTTGTTGTAGCTGATCACCCATGTATTGCCGAGCACGTCCCAGTAGGTGAGGCCGTAGAGCTTGCCGCCAACCGTCGCTTGCGCGGTGACGAGCGGATCCATCTTGGCGGCCCAAGGCTCGCCGGTGAGATCGACGGCGTTCTTCTCGACGTTGTACTGAAGCTTGAGGTCGGTCACGCCGCTTTGCCCGCCGAACAGATCGGGACCCTCGCCCGAGTTCAGCTTGGCCTGCAGGACGCTGAAATACTGGCCGGACGGCAGGATCTGGAAGTCGATGCCGATCCCGGTCTTTTCCTCGAACTTTTTGGCGAGCGCCTGTTCGGCGTCCTTCACCCAATCCTGGCTCGCCATGTAGGTCAGCGTCACCTTGTCAGCTGCAAGTCCAACTCCGCCCGTGAAGGCGAAGGCCAAACAGGCGGCGCCGGCAAGAGCCAGCGAGCGCATGACGCCTCGCGCGGCATTTCGAGTGCTATGTGTCGCAATCATCGTACCCTCCCATGTTTCAGATCGAACCGGACCGCGCCATCTCCCGCGGCGGCTTCGAACACGAGCCCCTCGTTTCTCACCAAGGCGGCGAGCGATTCGAGCGTGACTGTCTACGGACGAGATCTCCCAATCTTCGGCCGTCTTCCCATTGTAAGCGCTTACAATCGATGGGCTCTCTTGGGGCTGCCGTCCTTCTCCCCGACGGACAGGCTTGAGATGCACATCATGTTACTGTAAGCGCTTACAATGCTAAGTTCGCCGCAGGACGTCTGTCAATGGGCTACGTGGAAGGTCGGAGGATTTTATGAGAGGCATCGCCCGTCTGGCCCGAGAGCTCGGAGTTTCCACGGCCACGGTATCTCGCGCTCTCAACGGCAATCCCAATGTCAACGAAGAGACGCGCCGAAAGGTTTTGGAGACGGCTCAACGCCTTGGCTACGCCGCGAACCAGGCCGCCCGTTCGCTTGCCCAGGGCGTTACCCATTCCGTCGGTTTCATGATCGAGCTCGATCCCGAGAGCACCACCAGCACCGATTACTTTTTCATGGGAGTGGTCGAGGGCATGCAGGCCATCCTCGCCGCCCACGGCCTCGACCTGTTGGTCCTGCCCTGCGCCAAGAGCCAGGACAACTTCACTTTTCTCCAGCGTTTCGTGTCGCGTGGTGCCGTCGATGGCTTGGTTCTCGCCGAAACGCGGCGCATCGACCGACGCATCGATTTCTTGCAGTCGTCGGGCATCCCGTTCGTCACGCTGGGGAGAAGCGACAGCGGCGGCAGCCACTCATGGATCGATCTCGACTTCGAGGGCGTCATGGCCACTGCCGTCGAACGCCTGGTTGGATATGGCCATCGGCGCATTGCGGTGACGCTGCCATCCAACGACGCCAACTACGGAGTCATCTTTGCACAGGCGTACAGGGATAATCTCGCGCGGCATGGACTGGAGTTCGACGAAGGATTGGTGTTCTCGACCCGCCGCCAGGAGGACGACGGCGACAGCATAGTCGATAGTCTCGTCGACAGGTCCGATCCCGCGACGGCCATCATCCTGTTCTACGAAGTGACCGCCATCGGAATCTACAGGCGCCTTGCCGAGCGTGGGCTCAAACCTGGCCGGGATTTGTCGATCATCGGATTCCGTGGCGAAGAATCGGTTCGGTTCCTGACGCCGCAGGTGACGTGTTTCCAGATGTCGCTTCAGGACCTCGGGACCGCTGCGGCGCGCGCGTTGCTCGCTCAGATGCCTTTGACCGCGCCGGCTTTCTCTTCGGGCATCGTGCAGTGTCGGGTCCCGCTGTCGCTCGTCCCCGGCGAGAGCGACGGGCCTGCCTTCCAACGCGGTTAAGACGAGGTTAATTGAAGGTCGGCGGGAGGGCAAGAAACTCCGATTTTCTGTTCGGATAATGACGTCTTTCGACGTGGGCGCACACTCGTTCTTGGCGGAATGCACTTGATCGAGCTTCGAAAACCTCCATATTGTTCCGAGGTCTATTGGCCCGGCCTGCCCGCGAGGTGAGTCATCCCCTGAAAATCCAGCCCTGACGGAGGCCTTACATGCCGCACGACACGTCCCTCATTTCGACGATTGTCGGCGGTCTGGTTCTTGCCTTCATATTCGGCACCATTGCCAATCGCTTCCGTCTGCCGCCGCTGGTCGGCTATCTTGTTGCCGGCATGCTGGTCGGGCCGCACACGCCGGGCTTCGTTGCCGATCAGGAGCTGGCTCCTCAGCTCGCCGAGCTTGGCGTCATCTTGCTGATGTTCGGTGTCGGCCTGCATTTCGCGCTGAAAGATCTTTTGTCGGTCCGCTTCATCGCCGTTCCGGGCGCCATTGGCCAGATTGCCATCGCAACCTTGCTCGGCTGGATGCTCGGCGAAGCCCTGGGTTGGTCCTTCGGCGCCAGTCTGATTTTCGGTGTTGCACTTTCCACCGCCTCAACCGTGGTGCTTCTGAAGGCCATGCAGGATCGCCGGCTCGTCGATAGCGAGCGCGGTCGAATCGCCATCGGCTGGCTGATCGTCGAAGATCTGGCCATGGTGCTGGTCCTGGTCCTGATCCCGGCGGCGGCCAGCTTGTCGAACGGAGGGGTCAGCGCCTACTCCGACCCGCTTGCCGCCGTGGCCAGCCGACTGATCGGCATCGATCTCGGTGTCGGCGGCATTGTCGCGGCGACGCTGATCAAGGTTGTCGTCTTCGTTGCGCTGATGCTCGTCGTCGGCCGGCGAGTGATCCCGGCTATCCTGCATCGCATCGCCCATACCGGATCGCGGGAGCTGTTCAGGCTCGGCGTTCTCGCCATTGCGCTCGGTGTCGCCTTTGGAGCGGCCGAACTGTTCGGAGTCTCGCTGGCTCTCGGCGCTTTTTTTGCCGGCATGGTGCTGTCGGAAAGCGAACTCAGTCACCGGGCCGCCCAGGAAAGCCTGCCTCTACGCGATGCCTTTTCGGTTTTGTTCTTCGTTTCGGTCGGCATGTTGTTCGACCCGAGCATCGTCGTCAACAAGCCGTTTGTTCTCCTCGCCACGCTCGCCATCATCCTCATCGGCAAGACGGTGGCGGCCTTCGTCATCGTGCTGGTCTTCCGGCGGCCGGTGAAGACGGCTCTGACCATTTCGGCAAGCCTTGCGCAGATCGGCGAGTTCTCGTTCATCCTGGCGGAAATGGGCGTCGGCATCGGCTTCCTGCCGGAGGAGGGACGGGACCTCATCCTGGCTGGCGCGCTGATCTCGATCATTCTCAACCCGTTGATGTTCACCGTTGCCGACCGGATGCGCCCGGCGCTGGAGGCCTGGCTGCAGCCGAAGCTCGAGCCGGTGAGCGCTCCCGAACCGGCCGCGCCCGCTCCGATCGTGGAGGCCGAGCCGGTCGCCGCCGCTGCCGAGCATGACGACACCGACGACGAGGTGACGGAGCCTACGATGCTCAGCGGTCATCTGGTGGTGGTCGGTTATGGTCGGGTTGGCAGTGTCATCGCCGACGATCTCGCCGCGCGGAGCGTGCCGTTGCTGGTGATCGAGGATGCCGAGGATCGTGTGCGGCGGCTACGTGAGAAGGGTATCGAGACGATCGTCGGCAACGCTGCTGACGGTCGTGTTCTGGCCCTGGCCGGCCTTGAACGGGCAAAGGCGTTGCTGGTCGCCATACCCAACGGTTTCGAGGCCGGTCAGGCCATCGAACAGGCACACCAGATCAGTCCCGGCCTTCTCATCGTTGCCCGCGCTCACTCCGATGAAGAAGTGGAGCACCTGATGCGCCATGGCGCCAATAAGGTGATCATGGGCGAACGCGAGATCGGACTCGGCATGCTGAAGATGCTGGACGCTCAGCCGGACGTGGCTCCCGAGACGGACGATGCGGCTCCATCCGAGTTGGACGGTCTGGACGAGACCGAAGAAGGAAAGCCCGCCGCGTGACCCAACGAGCCGCGCCAGTTCTCTCTGTCAGGCGTCGCTTGTCGGCGACGTTGACGGCTGTCGCGATTCTCTCGGTCTTTTTCGTCACCCTCGTCCTCCAACTCGGGTTGGGGGGCGGTTTCGGTCCTTCGTCTTCGGTAACGCTCGGCGTTGCCGACCAAGCCGTCCTCAGGCATTCGGCTGTCCTTCGTGATGGGCTGAGGCCGGTGGTCGTCGCCGATCACGGCGATCGAACCTCGGCACCACCACCACCTTCGCCGCCGATCGCGCTGGTTGCCATCGCCGTGGTCGCGACGTGTTCGTCCGTGTTCCGGCGCATGTGCGTCGTCGCCGGGGTCAAGCCCGCACGCCGCCAATCCGCCGCACACCAGCCCCGCGCGCCGCCCTTCGCCGCCTGATTTCCCGAACCCGAATCAGGTTTTGCGACCGCTGGCCTCCCATGGGGCGCAGCGACGTCGCTCGGCATGGACATTCCAATGAAGACTTCCCGCTGGCTGGTGGCCCTCTATTCGGCCATCATCGTCCTCGGCATCATCGTCACGCTTCCGAACGTGGTGCCGCAATCCACCCTCGACAATTTTCCCTCCTGGCTGCCGCGCGACAAAGTGTCGCTCGGGCTCGACCTCCGGGGTGGCTCGCATCTCGTTTTGGAGGTGGATGCCGCCGATCTCGTGAAGGAGCGGCTGCAAACTCTGACGCAGGACGCCCGCCGCACGCTGCGCGAGGCGAAGATCGGCACGACATCGATCCGCCGCGCGGGCAACGCCGTGACCGTCAGCCTCGACGATCCCGGACAGACCGCCCGAGCCGCCGGAGAGCTCGGCAAGCTTGCCGCTTCGATCGGCAATCCCGGTCTTGGCGTGACGGCCAGCGATCTCGACATCCGCCAGGGCAACGGCACCGTGACGCTCGCCCTTACCAGCGCCGGTCTCACCGATCGCGCGGCGGCGGCCGTCGAGCAGAGCCTCGAAATCATCCGCCAGCGCATCGACCAGGTTGGTGTCGCCGAGCCGACCATCCAGCGCGTGGGCAGCGACCGCATCCTGGTCCAGCTACCCGGCGTGCAGGATCCGGCGCGCATTCGCGAACTGCTTGGGTCGACCGCCAAGATGGGCTTCCATCTCCTGTCCGACGCGGCGACCGCCGATTTCGTACCGTCGGGTGTGACCATTCTTCGTGACGACGAAGGACGGGCCTATCCCGTCGAAGACCGCGTCGAGCTATCCGGCGATCGCCTTACCGACGCGCGCGTTGGGTTCGATCAGAACACCAACGAACCGATCGTCTCCTTCCGCTTCGATTCGGCCGGCGCCGCTCGCTTTGCCGACATCACCCGTGCCAACGTCGGGCGCCCGTTCGCCATCGTGCTCGACGACAAGGTGCTGAGCGCGCCGGTGATCCGCGAGCCAATCACCGCCGGCTCCGGCCAGATTTCAGGTAGCTTTTCCGTTCAAAGCGCCACCGACCTCGCCGCCATGTTGCGGGCCGGCGCACTGCCGGCCAAGCTGACGGTGATCGAGGAGCGCACCGTCGGCGCCGACCTCGGTGCCGATGCCATCGAGATGGGCATTTCGACCGGTCTCATCGGCTTCGCCCTGGTGTTCGGCTTCATGCTGGTGCTTTACGGCACCTGGGGGTTGCTCGCCAACCTGGCGCTCGCTCTCAACGTCATCCTTACCTTCGCCGGCCTGACGCTGCTCGGGGCGACGCTGACGCTGCCGGGCATCGCCGGCATCGTGCTCGGCATCGGTCTTGCGGTCGATGCCAACGTGCTGATCAACGAGCGCATCCGCGAGGAGTCGCGCAAGGGCATGAGCGCCATCGCGGCGCTCGATGCCGGCTTCAAGCGCGCCTACTCGACCATCGTCGATGGCAACGTCACGGCCCTGATCGCCTCCATTCTGCTGTTCTGGTTCGGTTCCGGTCCGGTGCGCGGCTTTGCCGTCACCATGGGCATCGGCCTGGTCATCTCGATGTTCACCGCCGTGTCGGTGGTGCGGGTTCTGATGCTGTCGATCGTCCGACGCCGCAAGCTCAAGAAGATGGACATCCGGCCGCTTCTGCCGATCAAGCTGATTCCCGACGGCACGGCCATTCCGTTCATGCGGGCGCGCTTCTTCGGCATCGGCTTTTCGGCCTTCTTGTCGCTCGCCTCGATCGGTCTCTTCATCTACCCGGGACTGAACTACGGCGTCGACTTCCGTGGCGGCATCCAGATGCAGGTGGAAACATCCGGGCCTGCCGACCTTGCCGCCTTTCGTTCCGGTCTCGACGGTTTGGGGCTGGGTGAAGTGGCGTTGCAGGCCTTTGGCGACGACAACCATCTGCTCGTCCGAGTCGAACGGCAGGAGGGGGGCGAAGAGGTGCAGACGGTGGCGGTCGAACAGCTCCGGCAGGAGATCACCAAGATCGATGCCTCGGCAAAGGTGATCGGCACCGAAGTGGTCGGCCCCAAGGTGTCGGGCGAGCTCGCGACGGCCGGCGTGCTTGCGGTGATCTTCGCCAGCTTGGCCATGCTGGTCTACATCTGGGTGCGCTTCGAGTGGCCCTTCGCCGTCGGTGCCATCGCTACGCTGGTGCTCGACGTCACCAAGACCGTCGGTTTCTTCGCGCTGACCGGGCTCGACTTCAACCTGACGGCCATCGCGGCGTTGCTCACGCTGGTCGGCTATTCGGTCAACGACAAGGTGGTCGTCTACGATCGCATGCGAGAGAACATGCGACTCTACAAGTCGATGCCGCTGCGCGAACTGATCGACAAGTCGATCAACGAAACGCTGGCGCGCAGCCTCTACACTTCTGCGACGGCCTTCCTGTCGCTGTTGCCGATGGCGATCTGGGGTGGCAGCGCGGTGGAGAGTTTCGCTGTGCCGATGATCTTCGGCATCGTCATCGCCGCCTCGTCGTCGGTGTTCATCGCGGCGCCGATCCTGCTGTTCCTCGGCGACTGGCGGACGCGCCGGCGGCACAGCCAGCCGGTGCCGGCCAACGGCGCTCCGTCCGAGGCTTGAGTAGACGAGGAGGCCGGATCCGTCCGGCCTCTTCCTTTTTGGGCCAGCGATCCCTCCTTAGAAAAAATCTCAAGTCCATAGGGCATTTCACGGGGTTGTCCCGATACTCGGGCCTGGACTGCCGGGCTAGTCTCTTGGGTCGGGGACCCGCGACGTCCCCCTCGTCGCTCAACAAAAAGGCTAGCAACATGCCCACCACCACGGACAACCTCAAGGAAGCCTTCGCCGGCGAAAGCCAGGCCAACCGCAAGTATCTCGCCTATGCCGATGCCGCCGTCCGGGAAGGCAAGCCGGGCGTCGCCAAGCTGTTCCGCGCCGTCGCCGCCGCCGAGACCATCCATGCCCACGCCCATTTGCGCGCGCTCGGCGCCATCAAGGGCACGCTCGACAACCTCGCGGACGCCATGGAAGGCGAGAGCCACGAGTTCACCTCGATGTATCCGGCGATGGTCGCAACGGCCAAGGCCGAGGGGCATAAGCGCGCCATTCGGTCGATGACCGAGGCGATGGAAGTGGAGAAGATCCACTATGGCCTGTTCGGCGATGCGCTGGACGCGGTGAAGGCCGGCGGCGACCTCGGCGATGTCGTCATTCGGATCTGCCCGAACTGCGGCCATACGGTGATCGGCGATGCGCCGGAAGCCTGTCCTGTCTGCGCTTGCGCCGGCGAACACTACAAGATCATCGAGTGATCCCATTCCGGCGCCGCCACGGACGGGCGGCGGCGCTGGCCTTCCCGATCAGGGCGATTGCCTTCGGACACGCGACGCGTTCCGATCGATGCAGAGTGCTGTGGGTGGAAAGGCAGGAAGTGGTGCCGCACGACGGATTCGAACCGCCGACCCCATCATTACGAATGACGTGCTCTACCAACTGAGCTAGTGCGGCGCCGGCGCGGGAAGCGATCCCGCGCGACGGGGCGTTGATACCGGCATCCCCGGCTAATTTCAAGCACCGCTTCGGAAGAAAATGAAGCCGGCGCCGATAGCCTCACGAGAAGGGCGATTGCGGCGTCAGGCTGCGTGCCAGCCCCTTGCCGTTGGCCGGTCCCGGATCGTCGGGCGGTGGCGGCAACACGGCCAGAGGATCGACCACGACCCCACCCGTTGCCTCCGCCGGCTCCACGGCCGTGGCGGGCTTTGCGGGCGCCACGGCGATGATCGGAGCAGCGGGTGTCTCGGCCTTTTCCGGTGTCGCGATCGGCTCGTCCTGTGGTTCGGCGACCTGTCGTGCCGGCGGTTGCCGTTCCATTTCGGCGATAGGAGGGGGAGCGTCCGGCGCTTCTTCCGTTTCCGTGGCCGGCAGTGCTTCCGGAGCGGACGGTGCGTGTGGCGTTGCCGCGATGACGGCAAGGTCGTTACCGTCGATCGCTTCGCCTATCTCGCGCTCGGCGGGCACCCGCCATTCCACCGCGTCAAGCCGGCCCGACAACGGGGAAAGCGGCTGCCAGGCGTCGAGCACCAGACCGTCGGCGGTCCAGGCGGCGTCGCGCGGCGCGCGCACCGCGCGGGCGAGCCACTCGCGGACGCGGCCGATATCGCCGCTTTCGCTTTCCTCAAGCTCCGCCATCATCAGACAGACGCGTTCGGTCGGCGCCTGACGCAAGGCCTTGGCAAGTGCCTCGCGGGCCAGCGAGAACTCGCGGGCGTCGAGCGCGGCCCGGGCCACGGTCACCGCGCCTTCGGGATGCACCGGCTTCAGGTTTTCCAGCATGCGGGCGCGCTTCAGGCGGTCACGTGCCGAATCGCCCGGCCGCAGATGCAGATAGGCCACGGCGAGATCGGGATGCGGGTTCAGCTTCCAGGTGGCTTCCAGGACCTTCGCCGCCCGGCGGGTGTCAAGCTGGCGAGCCAGCGTGCGCGCCGCGACGGTGGCTGCCGGCACGAAGTCCGGCGCGATCTTGTGGGCTTCGAGCGCGAAGGCACGAGCCTTTTCCGGTTCGCCATCCTCGACTTCAAGCGCGCGGGCGGTGAGCAGCACTGCCCGCAGACGGTTCGCGTCGCCCTTGCCGACCAAGCGCCCGGCGACATTCTGATCGAGCACGGACAGCGCTTCGCCCCAGTTCCGGTCGGCGGAGAGATAATCCATCATGGCGGCGCCAGCCCAAGGCAGCGCGGGATTCTCCTTCTGCGCTTCGGCGGCGAACTGGCGGGCTGCTGCCGCCTCGCCGGCGCGCGTCGCTTCGATATAGAGACCGCGGAGACCGAGCAGGCGCGTTTCCGACGCCTTCAGCATGCGCGTGAAGGCTTGGCGAGCGGCGTCGCTCCGGCCTTCGAGCTGGGCGGCCTGGGCGGCGAGCAGCAGGACCAGCGGTTCGCTTTCCAGAAAACGGTTGGCTTCGGTGGCTTCGCGCTGGGCAAGGCGGTAATCGCCCGAGCCGACGGCGATCATGCCGCGCGACAGAGCCCGGTAGCCACGGTCGCGACGGCGGCCGGCGAAGTAGGTGCGCAGGCCGCGCGGGGCGCGCCACAGGCCGGACGTGACTTTCCAAATGACCAGAAGGGCAACCGCGAGAACCAGCAGCGCGACCACGACGACGCGCAGGGGCGGCGCCGCGGCACCGCCCGGCCAACTGATCGAGACGGCAACCGGCACGCCACCCAACCAATCGAAGGCGAGGACGGCGATGAACAGTGCGGCGACCGACAGAAGAATGCGGATCATCTCGGGGCCTTTCCGAAGCGGGCGGCGGGGTCAGTCTGCGGCGGGCACCGACAGGCGATCGACGATACGGGCGGAGATGGCCTTGACGCCGGCATCGACGCGAACGCGAGCATCGAGATCGGCAAGCCACGCCTCGGCCGGTGGACGCGCCCAGGCCGGCAAGGTGTCGGCAGCGGCCTTGGCGGCAGCGGCGTCACCCCGTTCGAGCGCCGCCCGGATCGCCTCGACGGCGCCGGAGGCGGGGTCGGTGACGGCGGGGCCGGTTTCGCGATAGTTGACCAAGGATTTGGCGCTATCGAAAACGCCATCCATCCAGCCCTTGCCGGGCTCCACCGGCCGCCGAGCCAGCATGGCATCGACCGGCAGCGTGGCCAGCAGCCGGTCGCGGGTGGGTACACCCGTTTCGGCATGTGTCCTGAGGTCGCCGAGACCGGGAAGATCGGGGGCGGCGGCTGCGATCACGGCGAGGTCGGTCGCGAACGGCAGGCCGGCATCGATCTTGCCGGACAGCGAGGTGAGGGCGAGCGACAAGGCGGCGATTTCGCCACCCTTTGGGGCATTGGCAAGGCGCTCTTCGACGGCGGCGAGCCGAGGCGCCAAGGCAGCGTTGTCGGCCTTCAGCGCATCGGCTGCCGCGGCCAGTTCGGTGATGCGGCCTTCCAGCGCGGTGAGTGCGGCAGGATCGACGGTCGGCTTTTCGGCCGCCGCCTTCTCGGTCGCATCCAGCCGGGCGGCGAGATCATCGATGCGGGTCGCGAGTGGGGCGAAATCCACGGTCGGAACTTCGCGCCCTTCAAGGGAGGCGATGCGGCTGCCGAGCGTCTCCGTCGCCTGCTGGCCTGCCGCCAGCCGGTCGGCGACCTCGCCGAGGCGCGCTTCCAGCGTTGCCGGATCGACACTGCTGGTTTCCTCGCGGCTGCCGCCGACAGGCAGAACCGCGAGCATAACCAGGGCTGCGGCACAGCCGCCGACGAGGCCGGAGCCCAGGAGAGGCAGCAGCGCCTTCATCTGGCTGGGCCGATCGGTGCGTGGTGGCGCAGCGGCTTCCGCTGCTGCGTCCACCCCGCCATCGGTGGCTCCCATCATCGGTCTGTCCGGCTTTGGCGGATCGCCGATGGGGGGCAGATCTCCGGGCGGTGGCTCGATCGGAGGAACGTCCGGCCCGGGCGGTTCGATGATAGGCTTCTCCGGTTCCGGAGGTTGGGGAGCTGGCGGCTCGGGAACGGGCGGTTCGCGAGGCGGTTCCTGGGGTGGCTTGGGCGGTTGGGCGGCCTTTGCCACCTCCGTCGCTTCAAGGTCGATGACTGGAGCTTTCGGGCGATTGCGCCGGCCGGCGTCCTTGCGGTGGTCTTCGGATACCATGGTCTCAAGTCCCTCCGCTTCTTGCTCGCCGCCGACAGTTTCGCGCAGCCGGGCGGCGAGCGCAACGCTGGCTTCAACGAGAGCCGGTCCTGTCGGTTCCGCCGCGACGACCAGTTCGGCGACACGGCCGCCGAGCGGCGCCGCCGCCGCTTCGGACAACGCCACCGCGCCGAGACGGGCGAGGCGGGGCGCCCAGTCCATTGCGTCCATCAGATCAACGAAAGCTTGCGCGGAGCGGCGCGAGGCGACGATCAGCCCGGTGATGTGCTCCTCGGCGAAGGCGTCGGCGATTTCGGGGGCGAGCGTCAGTCGCGGTTCGGCCCGGTAGAGCTCGGCCTCCGAAACGGCGACGCCGAGCGCTGCCAGCCGGCCGGCGATGTCGCCTGCCTTGTCGCGACCGCCGGCGTGGATCAGGCGGTGAAAGCCGGTTCGGGCGACGAGGTCGACGAGGTCGTCGGCGTTGCCGTCGGCCGAACGTACATCTGTGAAACCGGCGGCGCGGGCATCGTGGGCGGTGCCTCCACCGACGGCGATCACCGGCAGCCGGATGAGGGTATCGAGGCCCTCCGCCCCCTTCAGGATCGCCACGGTCTGGCGCGAGGTGAGGATCAACGCCTCGGCCTCGGGGTCGGCCATCCGGACGCGGCCGGCAGGGTCGGACGCGGGCTCGATGCTCAGCATGGGTTCGGCAAGGGCCGGAACGCCTCGGGCGGCGAGCGCCGCCACCATGTCGCTCGCCTGCGGTTCCGGACGGAGGACGAGTAGAACCATGGCTCAGCTCCCGCCGAAGAAACCGGGCCCGGCAAGCGCGGCGAGGTGGGCACCCAGACGATCGCCGACGCTCTCCGGGTCGGTGCCGCTGTCCCGACCTTCGTGGGCAACGCTTCCATCCGGCGTCAGGATCAAGCCATGGAGATCGACGCGACCGTCCGCCACCGTGGCATGTCCGGCGATCGGCGTGCGGCAGGACCCGTCGAGCCGGGCGAGATAGGCGCGTTCGCAGGCAAGCGCCGTGGCCGTCGGCGCATGGTGGATCGGCGCCAGCAGTTCGGCAATCCGCGCGTCATCGATCCGGCTCTCGATGCAGATCGCGCCCTGACCGACGGCAGGCGGAAAGGTCTCGATATTCAGAATCTCGGTCGCCACGTCGAGCATGCCGAGCCGCTTCAGACCGGCGACCGCAAGCAGCGTCGCGTCGGCGATGCCTTCGCGGAGCTTGCGCAGCCGGGTCTGGACGTTGCCGCGATAGGGGATCACCACCAGGTCGGGACGGAGGCGGCGGACGATCGCGCCGCGCCTCAGCGACGCCGTGCCGACCACCGCACCCTCGGGCAGTTCGGCAAGCGAGCCGTATTTCAGCGAAACGAAGGCATCGCGCGCGTCCTCGCGCTCCAGGAAGTGGCCGAGCACGAGGCCGTCGGGCAGAACCGTCGGCATGTCCTTGGAGGAGTGGACGGCGATGTCGAGGACGCCGGTCGACAGGCCGGCCTCGATTTCCTCGGTGAACAGGCCCTTGCCGCCCACCTCGGCGAGCGGTCGATCCTGGATGCGGTCGCCAGCCGTGCTGATCGGCACGATCTCAACTTCTGGCGCCCTTGCTCCCCAAGCGGCGATCAAACGGTCGCGGACCTCATGGGCCTGGGCAAGAGCGAGCGGACTGCCGCGCGTGCCGAGACGGATGGGTTTTGGTTGCACCGGTTCGCTCCCCGTGTGATAGAGCCGTGAAACGAAGGCGTCGGCCGGCCGACGGTCGAAGACGGCGGCGAATCGTCCCTAACGTCTCGCCTTGTCATGGCAACACTTGGACCATGGGACGGCGCGAGGCAACGTGTTCTTGGGTCTCGCCTTTCGAGACCGCATCGGCATCGGCGAAGAGGGATTGACCAGGATGGGCGACCTTGGGGATATCGTCGTTCTCGGGCTCGAAAGCTCCTGCGACGAGACCGCCGCCGCCGTCGTGCGGCGCTGCGCCGATGGATCGGGCGAAATTCTTTCCAACGTCGTCTTCTCGCAGATCGAGCAACACGCGGCCTTCGGCGGCGTGGTGCCGGAGATCGCCGCCCGTGCCCATGTCGAGGTGATGGACGGCCTCGTCGAGGCGGCGCTTGCCGAGGCGGGGTATACGCTCGGCGAAGTCGATGCGGTGGCGGCGACGGCCGGGCCCGGTCTGATCGGCGGCGTGCTGATCGGCCTCACCACGGCCAAGGCGCTGGCCTACGCGGCGAGAAAGCCGCTTGTCGCCGTCAATCACCTCGAGGGGCATGCGCTGACCGCCCGCCTCACACATGGCGTCGAGTTTCCCTACCTGCTGCTGCTGGTCTCCGGCGGACACAGCCAGATTCTGAGGGTCGATGGCGTCGGCCGATACACGCGCATCGGCACCACCATCGACGATGCGCTCGGCGAGGCGTTCGACAAGACGGCCAAGCTGCTTCAGCTCGGCTACCCCGGTGGGCCGGCGGTGGAGAAGATGGCGGCCGAGGGCGACGCCCGCCGCGTCGCGCTGCCCCGGCCACTTATCGGCCGCGACGAGCCCAACTTCTCCTTCTCCGGCCTCAAGACGGCGGTGCGCCATGAAGCGGAGGCTCTGGCGCCGCTTTCCCGGCAGGACGTGGCCGACATCTGCGCCTCGTTCCAGGCGGCGGTATCGGATGTGGTGGCCGACCGGGTCGGCCTTGCCGTGCGGCGGTTTGCCGGGACGCTTGCCGACGGACGCCCGCCGGTGCTGGTGGTGGCCGGTGGCGTTGCCGCCAACAAGGCGATCCGCGCCCGGCTCGACGCCGTGATGGCGGATCTCAATGGCCGTCTCGTCGTACCGCCCGGCAACCTTTGCACCGACAACGGAGCCATGATCGCCTGGGCCGGCGCCGAACGGCTGGCGCTCGGCCATACCGACGGATTTGACGTGGCGGCACGACCGCGCTGGCCGCTCGACGACGTTGCCGTGCCGCTCGTCGGCCATGGCCGGCTGGGGGCGAAGGTATGACCAACACCATCGGCGTCTACGGAGCCGGCGCCTGGGGCTCGGCGTTGGCGTTGACGGCGGCGCGGGCGGGCGCCGAGGTGATCCTTTGCGGCCGGGATGCCGGCGAGGCCGACAGGCTGAACGCCACGCGGCGTAGCGCGCATCTTCCGGATGCCGTCTTTCCGTCGGCGATAACGGCCCATTTCGATCCGGCCTCGCTTGCGGGTGTCGAGCTCGTGCTCCTTGCCGTACCCGCCCAGTCCTGCCGACTGGCGGCGGCGACGCTTGCCGAGGTCGTCGGGTCGGAAACGGCGATCGTCTCCTGCGCCAAGGGCATCGAACAGGCAACCGGCGCCCGGCCGTCGGTCGCAATCGGGGCGGCGCTTCCGGGTCGGCGAGTGGCTGTGCTGTCGGGGCCTGGTTTCGCCGACGATGTGGCGCGCGGCTTGCCGACGGCGGTGACGATCGCCGCCGAGGACGCGGCGCTTGCCGACGCCATTTGCCGCCGGCTCGCCGGTCCCACGTTCCGGCCCTATGCCGCCACCGACATCGCCGGCGTCGAGATGGGCGGCGCGTTGAAGAACGTGTTGGCGATCGCCGCCGGCATCGTCGCCGGCCGCGCGCTCGGTGCGTCGGCGCAGGCGGCCGTCATCACGCGCGGCTTCGTCGAGATGCGCCGGCTGGCCGCCGCCTTCGGTGCCGAGGCCGAGACGCTGATGGGCCTCTCCGGCTTTGGCGATCTGGTGCTGACCTGCTCGTCCACCCAGTCGCGAAACTATTCCTTCGGGCTTGGCATCGGCCGGGGAGAGCCGCCGGCAAGCTTCGGCAAACTGGCTGAAGGCGCTGCTACCGTCGGTATCGCCGTTCAGAAGGCGGCCGACTTTTCGGTCGAGGTTCCGATCATGGCCGCCGTGGCCGAGGTGCTCGCCGGCCGCCTTTCGGTCGACGATGCCGTCGACCGGCTGATGGCGCGTCCGCTCAAGCGGGAAAATATCATCTGAAATCGGCTGGCCGTTGCAATTTGCAACGCGAATGGGGGCGTGCTGCCGAGGCGATCAACATATAGCACCCCTTCGGTTCATTTTGGGCCATATGTTGAAGTCGGCAAAATTGTGCCCGGAAACCGAATCGCAACCATGATCGACGAAACTCCTCTGCGTCGGCATCAGGTCGCGCGTAGCCGGCCGGTCCGAATGGACACCGGGTCCGTCCTCGTAATGTTCTTGCGTCGAGGACGGCCCGAGCCCCTTCTTCTCATCCCAGCAGTTCCTTGAGCGGCTTCGTCTCGATGTCGTGACGGGCTATGCGCTTGCCGGCTTCCAGAAGCTTTTTCGCCGTCACGAAGGCGGCGGGGAAATTGAAAGCGTCGACGGCGATCATCGCCCCTGCCGCAAAATACCAGACCGCGTGGCTGCCCGGGCGTGGGCCGTCCGCCTTCAGCGTGTCGTCGTAACCGTGGTGGAGGCCGGCGATCTGCAGCTTGGCGTCATACTGGTCGGACCAGAACCATGGTTGCGGCACGTAGGCGCCGCCCATGCCGATCAGCGCCGCGGCGGCGGCTTCTCCTTGGTCGAAAGCGTTCTGCACCGACTCAAGGCGAACCAGCCGATCACCGTAAGGGAAGCGCGCGCAGTCGCCGATTGCAAGAATGTCGGGGTCGGAGGTGCGTGCGAGCTCGTCGACCAGGATGCCGTCGTCGACGGCAAGGCCCGAGGCTTCGGCCAAGCCCGCATTGGGCGCCACACCGATGCCGACGACGGCGAGATCGGCGGCGATCGTCCTGCCGTCCATCAGCTCGGCACCGGTAAGGTGACCTTCGGTGCCGACCAGACGAACGATGGACGTGCTTTCGAGGATGTCGACGCCGTGGGTGCGATGCAGATCGCGGACGAGGTCCGCCGTCGCGGCGGCGGCGACGCGCTTCAGGATGCGGTCGGCGAGTTCGATGACCGTGACCTCGAGGCCGCGCGTTCTGGCAACCGCCGCCGTCTCCAGGCCGACATAGCCGCCGCCGATCACCAGCAGGCGACGCCCGGGTTGGAAATCCGCCATCAGCGCGTCGGCGTCGGCCTTGTCGCGGAGCGTGTAGACGCCCTGAAGGTCGCCGCCGATCACCGGCGGAAGGCGGCGCGGCGTGGCGCCGGTCGCCAGAACCAGAGTGGCATAGGCAAGCTCCTGTCCGTCATCGAGGGCGGCGACCCGTCGCGTCCTGTCGATTGCGGTGGCCTTGCGGCCGGTCAGCACCGTCACGTCATTGGCTTCGTACCAGGCCGGCGGCTTCAGCAGCAGCCGGTCGAAGGTCGCCTCGCCGACAAGATACTTCTTGGACAGCGGCGGACGCTGGTAGGGCAGGACCGGCTCGTCGCCCACGATCGTCACGGGACGGTCGGACCCGAGCGCGCGGAGCTTGCCCGCGAAGGCGGCGGCTGCCTGGCCGGCGCCAATGATGACAATGGGATCGCTCATTGTTTTCTCCCGCTAGGACGGAGCCTGCTGTGGGCCTGGGGCAAGCTATATCGGGATCGCGCCTTGCGCGGAAGCATGGGCCTTGGGGTGCAGGCGACGCGCCTTCCGTCTTTGGTCGCATCGGCCGTCAAGCACTGCCCTTAAGCCGGAACGGGGCTTGTCACCCGCTTTGAACCGTCACAACATGCGGGGCGGGCGCGTGACGATCCGTGGATCGGGCTGCGACCCGAGCGCAAGAAAATGGGCCGCCTTTTCGCCGTTGGCAGGAGGGCGGGAGGAAACGTGGAGCCGCGCGGCCGGGGAGGGCCCGGCACCGGCGGATTGGAGTGACCGATGTTCCGTCTTGACGAGAAGCTTGCCCGCATCCGGGCGGGCGCCTACACGCGCGCCGATTTCATCATCGCCGATGCCAAGGACCCGGACATGGGGCCGTCGATCCCCGGCGCCGGTCCCCTCAGAGCCAAGGACGGAACGCTCGGTCGCTACCAGACGCGCCCGGAGTTTCTTGAGAACGTCCGCGCCATCGTCGAGCAGGACATCGTCGATATCATGCTGACGTCGGCCTCCAGTCTTGAGCTGCTCAACGAACATGGCGTCTACAAGAATTCCAAGGTGAAGCCGGCCATCCGCGCCAACGACACGACCGACATCTGGTTCGTACGTGGTGGCGTCTACCCCAAGAAGCCGTCGCGGCCGTTCCGCACCGCGTCGCTGTCGCGCGTGACGACCGGCACCGTCGATCCGGCGCCCGGCGCACCGCTGGTCGGCACCGACCTCGGCCTCTATTCGATGACCTTCAACAACGATCTCGATCACGACTACGCCTCGCTCGAGGCGTTTAGCGATTTCCGCTACGAGGCATCGCTGAACGGCTTCAAGTACTTCCTTGAGGTGTTCAACCCCAATGTCGACACCGGTATCGATGCCGATCTCGTGCCGCACTACATCAACGACTGCATCGCCCGCTGCCTTGCCGGCGTGACGAAGGCCGACCGGCCGGAGTTCCTGAAGATCGCCTACAACGGCCCCAGGGCGATGGAGGAGCTGGCCTCCTACGATCCGACGATCATCGTCGGCGTGCTTGGCGGTGGCGCCGGCACGACGCGCGATTGCTACGAGCTGCTCTTCCAGTCCGAGAAATACGGCGCCCGCGTCGCTCTGTTCGGCCGCAAGATCAACCTCGCCGAGGATCCGCTCAGCATGGTCAAGCATATGCGGGCGGTGGCGAGCGGCGATCTCACGCCGTCGGAGGCGGTAAAGTCCTACCACGGCGATCTCGCCAAGGCCGGGATCAAGCCGAGTCGCGAGCTCGCCGCCGATCTTGAAGTGACGGAGAAGCCGCTCAAGGCCGGGCTCGCCTGATCATGGCGGCAAGACGCGGCATCGTCACCGGAGGGACCTGGTGCGTCGACAACAACCGCGTGGTCAGCTTCTGGCCGGAGGAGGACGGCATTGTCGAAATCCTCTCCCAGGAACTGGCCGGCGGCGGTTCCGGCTGCAACCTTGCGGTCGATATCCGCCATCTCGATCCGAACATGCCCGTTGAGACCATCGCCATCGTCGGTGACGACGAAGGCGGGCGGTTTCTGCGCGGCATCGCCGAGGAAGCTGGCATCGATCACCGCCAAATGCACGTCGACGGTTCGCTGCCGACGCAGTTTACCGACGCCTATGCCTCTGCGGCGACCCACCGCCGTACGCATCTGTTCGCGAAAGCGGTGGCGGCGGCGCTCACGCCCGATCATTTCGATCTCGCGGCGACGACTGGGCGCATCCTTCACCTGGGGCTGCCGGGCTTCCATAAGCAGCTCGACGGCGTCTGGGAGGATGGCGACAATGGCTGGGTGACGATACTCAAGAAGGCGCGCGCGGCTGGACTCAAGACCAACATCGAGCTGGCCAGCCTCGAACCCCGCATCCTCGCCGATACCGTCATGCCCTGTCTCGATCATCTCGACTATGTCGTGGTCAATGACGTCGAGATCGGAGCGTTGGCCGGGCTTCCCACCGTCAGCCATGGCGTGACCGACGCCGACCTTTGCGAGGCGGCGGCGCGGAAGGTGCTCGACGATGGCGCCATGGAGCTGGTGGTGGTTCACTGGCCGAAGCTTGCCATCGCCGTGACGCGCGATGGCACGGTGGCCAGGAAAACCTCGTGCGCCATCCCGCCCGATCTGGTGATCGGGGCCAACGGGGCCGGCGACGCCTTTGCCGCTGGCATGATCTATGGCGTTCACGAGGATTGGCCGCTCGAGAAATCGCTGGCGCTGGCACACGCCACGGCGGCCTGCTCGCTGCGTTCGGTCACCACGTCAGGATCCGTGGTCGGCTGGCAGGAGACGCTGAAGCTGGCGGATGCCTGGGGTTGGCGAACCTGACGACGATGTCCCCGGCAGTTCGGCTGCCGGGGGCTTTCGCCGGCTTACCAGCCGGAAAAGGCCGCGCGCGCCGCGTTGAATGGCTTCAGCGCCGCGTAGAGTGCGCGATACTCGCCATAGAGAAAATCCATCCGATCGCGCCGTGACGGGTCGGGCTCGAACAAGCGGTCGGTGACGACCAGGCTGCTCGCCGCCGCGTCGATCGATGGGAAACAGCCTGCACCGACACCGGCCAGGATGGCGGCCCCGAGAACGCCGGCATCGAGCGTCTTGAGGCGGCGGATCGGTCGGTCCAGCATGTCGGCGCGAATCTGGCACCACGGGTCGGAAGCGCCGCCGCCGCCGGCCATCGAGAAGCCGGTTGCCGCCCGCCCGGCCGATGCCTCCAGCGCCTCAAGCAGCCAACGCACCGATGAGGCCACGCCCTCGAAGACGGCGCGCGTCAGCTCGGCCGGTCCCATCGAGCCGTCCAGCCCGACGAAGGCGCCGCGCGCGCCGATATCCCAGATCGGGGCGCGTTCGCCCTGAAGGTGGGGCAGGAACAGCGGCGTCGGACGATGGGGATCGCTGGCGGCGACGAGGGCCGACAGCTCCGAGGGCGAGCGTCCCGTGAGGTTCGACAGCCAAGCGAGCGAGGCGCCGCCGGCCTGCGTCGGGCCGGCATGCATGGTGATGCCCTCACAGGTCGGGAATGCGATGACGCCGGCGGCGGGATGGCGCACGCTCGACACCAGACCGACGATCTCCGACGTGCCCGACAGGTACATGCATTCGCCGTTGCCAAGCGCGCCGGTGCCGATGAGGCCGGCCCAGGCATCCATGGCGCCGGTCACCATCGGTGCGCCGGCGAGCGGCAGTCCCGCCCGGATGCGGCCGGCTGACTGGGTGAAGCTCCGAAGCGGTGGCAGACGGTCGGCGATGCCCGGAACGAGGTCGAGAAGGCGGGGCACGTAGGCGAGCGATTGATCGATGACGCCGAAGGCGGTCATCGGGTCGGCCGTCGGCTCGCCGGTGAGCTGGAAAAGACAATAGTCCTTGGGTGCCATCATCCAGCGCGTCCGCCCCCAGAGGTCGGGGTGATGCCGCTTCAACCAGAGGGCCCGGGCAAGCGGATGGCTGGCATCGATCGGCAGCGGCGCCCCCCACCAGCCGATGCGTTCCTCGGAGGAAATCTGCGCATCGAGTTCGGCCGCTTCCGCGCCGGCGCGGCCGTCCTGCCAGGTGATGGCAGGCATCAGCGGCGCGCCGTCCATGCCAACGAACACATGGGTGTTGACCTGGCTGGTCAAGCCGACGGCTGCGACCGCGCCATCCGTCAAACCGTCCGACAGGCGCGTCAGCGCCGCCGAAACGCGCCTGGTCCAATCGGCGGGGTCCTGTTCGGCGAGCCCGGGTGCCGGTCGCAGCATGGGATACGGGTCGGCGAAGGCGCGGAGCGCCGTGCCACCGGCGTCGAACAGCGTGGCCTTGACCGAGGTGGTGCCGACGTCGATGCCGACGAGAAGGGGCGTCATCATGGAAGAGATCCGACTGGCAAAGAATGCGCCGCCGAGATCACCACGCCGGCTACGGCCTGTCCATGGCGGTTTGTCGCTTTCCGACCGAAAAGACCCGTTTGACGAGAGGCTTGGCCTTGCCGACACGCCAGGAATCGCGATCGATCGGCCGGCTTCGTGTTGAACGGCATCCCTCCGGCTGCTAACTGTTTTTGGGCCGGCGGGGAGAAGGAGGACAGGTGCCTCCGACGACCGGCCCTAGAGAAAAATGGGGAACGCACACATGACTGCTACGCTCCGCATGCGGCTTCCGGCCGCCGCGCTGTTTCTTTCTGCCGTGTTCGCGACCGGCGCCGCCATGGCGGCCGGCAAGATCGCGGTGATCACGCCCTATCTCGCCCAGCCGGGCACCCAGTTCTACGTCGAGGCCTTCCAGGCCGCCGCCAAGGACAAGGCCTGGGACGTCAACGTCATCGATACCAAGGGCGATGTCGCCGCCGTCATCTCTCGCCTTGAGGATGCCGCGACGCAGAAGGTCGACGCGGTGGTGATCAACGTCGATCCGGCGCAGGTCGAGGCGGGGCTCGCCGCCGTCAAGGACGCCGGCATTCCGGTGGTCGGCATGGATGCGGGCGCCAGCCCCTATCTCGTCACCAACGTCACGTCGAACGGCTATGCCATGGCTGCCGACACCGCCGCCTATGTCGCCAACCGGATCGGCGGCAAGGGCAACGTCGTCATGTTCGTGTTCGACGCCTTTCCGCCGGTGCAGGTGCGTGGCGTGATCGCCGACGCCGTGTTCGGCAACAATCCCGACATCAAGGTCTTGGACCGCGTGACGCCCGACGTTTCGGACGGCGGCATCGCCGACAGCCGCGCCAAGATGGAGGCGATCCTCGCCGCCAACCCGGACAAGGGGTCGATCTCGGCCGTCTGGGCGGCCTGGGACCAGCCGGCGCTCGGCGCTCTGCAGGCGATCGAGGCGGCGGGACGGCAGGACGAGGGCATCGTCATCACCGGCATCGACGCCAACCCGCAGGCTCGCGAGGCGATCGCCACCGGTGGCAACTTCGAAGCGTCGATGGCGCAGGATTTCCACGGCATCGGCAAGGCCGCCGCCGAGGCCGTCGCGCAGACGCTCTCCGGCAAGCCGCCGAAGTCGTCGGTCATCTACGTGCCGACCAAGCTGATCACCGCCGACAACGTCAAGGACTGACGGCGTTTCGCAATGGATGGGCGGCGTTGCCGCCCTCCCGACCCGGGTTTCCGACATGACGCTGCTTTCGATCAACGACCTCGACAAGAGCTTTGCCGGCGCCCGGGCGCTTGGCGGCGCCTCGCTGGAGGTTCGTGCCGGCGAGGTGCATGCCCTGATGGGGGAGAACGGCGCCGGCAAGTCGACGCTGATCAAGGTGCTGGCCGGTGTGGTGAAGCCGGACGCCGGAACGGTCGCCATCGACGGCACGCCGGTCTCCATCGCTTCGCCGGCCGATGCGCTTCGTCTCGGCCTGCGGTTCATCCACCAGGAACTGTCGGTGGTGCCGCACCTGTCGGTGGCCGAGAACATTTTCCTCGGCCGTGACTATCCGCGCCGCTGGGGCATCATGATCGACTGGGACGGTCTCAACCGCCGCGCCACTGCCGTGCTGGCGGGACTCGGCGTCGATCACATCCCGCCGGGACGCAAGATGGCCCGCCTCACGGTGGGCGACCAGATGCTGGTGAAGATCGCCGCCGCCTTCCAGGATGCCAGCATAGACGGTGGCGCGCCGGCCCGTCTCTACGTGATGGATGAGCCGACGGCGGCGCTGTCGGCCGAGGAATCGCAACGCCTGTTCGCGGTGATCCGTCGCCTGCGGGCGGCGGGGGCCGGCATCATCTACGTGTCGCACCGGCTCGACGAGGTGATGGAGCTTGCCGATCGCCTCACCGTGTTGCGCGACGGCGCCACGGTGACGACGCGCGACATCGCAGGACTTCAGAAACTCGAAGTGATCGAGTTGATGATCGGGCGCCGGTTTGCCGAAGGATATCCGCCACGCCTCGCGCCGGTTTCGAGCGAAGTGGCCCTCAGCGTCGAGGGATTGTCCACAGCTTATCTACAGGATGTGACGTTCGAGGTCCGCAAGGGCGAGATCCTTGGTCTCGCCGGCCTTGAGGGTGCCGGCCAGAGCGAAGTCATCCGCGCGATCGTCGGGGCGGACGGCGGCCATGACGGCGCGATCAGCCTTGCCGGACGACCGGTGAAGATCGAGGAGCCAGTCTCCGCCTGGGCCAAGGGGCTCGCCTTCCTGCCGCGCGAGCGGCGTCAGGAGGGGCTTGTGTCGTCGGCATCGATCGCCGGCAACGTGTCGCTACCGCATCTCGACGATCTCGTCCGCTTCGGCCTCGTTCTCGACCGCGCCGAGGAGGCCCGGCGGGCGGTGGATCTGGGCGCGAAGGTGAAGCTGAAATCCAAGGGGCCGCGACAGAAGGTTCGTGAACTCTCCGGCGGCAACCAGCAAAAAGTGGTGTTCGCCCGGGCGATCGCCGGCGAGCCCGAGGTCCTGCTGCTCGACGAACCGACGCGCGGCGTCGACGTCGGCGCTCGCTATGACATTCATGCCCTGCTTCGCGAGCTGACGGGCGAAGGACGAGCGGTGGTGCTCGCTTCTTCCGACCTGCCCGAGCTCGTCTATATGGCCGACCGCATCATCGTCTTCCGGGACGGCAAGGTGGCGACCACCGTTTCCACCGAGGGCCTCGACCAAGCCGGGCTTGCCGCGCTTTGCTTCGGGACGCCGACCGCGCCCTCCGCCTGAAGGAATTCCCAGTGGCTTCCGCGCTCAAGACCTACGGCACGCTGATCGGCTTCATTCTCGTCGTCCTCTTCTTCTGGGTCGAAATTCCCGACACCTTCATGACGGCGAAGAACTGGCTGAACATCAGCCAGCAGGTGTCTATGCTGGCCGTGGTGGCCTTCACGATGACCATCGTCATGGTGATGGGCGACTTCGACCTTTCCGTCGGCTCGATGGCCTCGCTCGCCGGTATCGTGGCGGCGCTGGCCTTTCGCGACGGCCACGGAGTGTGGGTCGGCGTGGCGCTGGCGCTCGTCGTCGGGCTGGTCGGCGGCCTTCTCAACGGCGCGCTCGTCGCCTATGTCGGCATCCTGCCCTTCGTGGCGACGCTCGGCACCCTGACCGTCTACAGCGGCCTTGCCTTCCTGGTCTCCGGCGGCAAGACCATCTTCGGACGCGACATTCCCGCGGCCTTTTCCGGCTTTGCCCGTTCCGGCATCTCGCTCACCGAAACCATTAGCCTTCCGAGCCTGACCATCGTCGCGGCCCTGGTGCTCCTCGCCGTCTGGTTCACGCTGGAGCAGACCACCTTCGGCCGCCGGCTCTATGCGATCGGCGGCAACAAGGAGGCGGCGCGTCTTGCCGGTATCCGTGTCAGACGGTTGCGCTTCCTGGCCTTCGGCCTCAGCGGTCTCGGTGCGGCGCTCGCTGGCCTGATGTATGCGAGCCGGGTGGCTTCGGCCAATCCGACGCAGGGGTCCGGCCTGATGCTCGATGCGATCGCCGCCGTCTTCCTCGGCATGACCATGAGCGAAGAGGGCGAGCCGCATGTGCTGGCGACGCTGGTCGGCGTGCTGATCCTCGGCGTGCTTGGCAACGGCCTCACCCAGATGAGCATCGACAGCTATGTGCGCGAGGTGCTGATCGGCTCGATCATCGTGCTGGCCGTCGCCTCGTCATCGCTCGGCAAGGCCAAGGGGTGAACGAAAACGCCGCCGGCCAAGACCGACGGCGTCCGTCAACTCTATCTCTCCTGACGATCAGACCTTGATGCCCTCGGTCATCAGTCCGTTGACGAGGCTGCCGGAGGTCGGCAGCAGCGGAATGAGGCAGGCCTGCACGGAGTGGTAGATGTCGGGTCGGCCGAAGAAGGGATTGGTGGCCGACCGGTCCTCCGCGTCGAGCTGCGGAATGAAGGCGCCGGTCGCACGGTCGATCATGTGGTCCGTCGTGAAGTCCCAGATGCGGCGGTACCAGTTCTCGTAGAAGGGATCGCCGGTGATCGAGGCCAGGAAATGGGCGGCGCCGATGCCCTCGCAGCACGGCCACCAGAAGCGGTCGGGTACCGACGGTTTGCCGTCCCAGCCGACGGTATAGTAGAAGCCGCCGCGCTCGCCGTCCCAGCCTTCGGTGACGGCGAGGCGGAACAGGTTCTGCGCGGCATCCGGCAGCCAGCCGAGCTTGCGGCCGCCGAGCTCCCAGAGCTGCAGAAGCAGACGCGCCCACTCCAGCCAATGGCCGGGCGTCGAGCCGTAGGGCTTGAACATCGGATTGCCAACATACTCCAGCGTCACGTTCCACCGGGCGTCGAAATGCTCGGGCAGGCGCCAGTTGTTGCGCGAGGCGAAGCGATCGACGATCAGTTCGGCGATGCTCTCGGCCCTGCGAAGATACTCGGTGTCGTCCGTCACCTCGAAGGCCGCCATCAGCGCTTCGGTGAGGTGCATGTTGGAGTTCTGGCCACGATAGTCGCCGATCGGCTGCCAGTCGGCGGTGAACTCCTCGGCGACGGCGCCCGGCTCCGCCTCCCAGAACCGGGACAGCAAGATGTCCGTGACGTCGGCGATCAGCCGGTTGGCATCGGGGTGGCCGGCCGCCTTGGCGGTGGCGCCGGCGAGGAGAGCGTGGGCGTGGCCGTAGGCCTGCTTGGTGGGATCGGTCAGCGTTCCATAGCCGACGCCCCAGTGATAGCCGCCGTGCGACGCGTCGCGGTGGTCGTTCCAGAGGAAATCCATGCCGTGATCGACGAGGTTGGCGGCGCCGGGGCGCCCCATCAGCGAGGCAATGCCGAAGGCATGCACGAGGCGGGCGGTGATGTGCAGATTCCGCGATGGCGGCAGGCCGCCGTCGGCGCCCGGCGCCATCGGTCGGCCCGCGTCGTCGAGTTCGAAATACCCGCCCAGCGGGTTGCGACAGCCCGCCTCGAAGAAGGAGAAAAGAGCGTCGGCGCGGCCGAGCAGCCATAGACGATGCGGCGCGCGCTCCACCCAGCGACTGTGCGCGGCGGACTTCAGTTGCATGAGCATTGTTTTCCCTCCCTGGGCGGCGGTGCGTCGGCCCTCCAGCCTTCCTTTCTTTTTTAAGCACTGCCTGCCAAAGGGGCAATCTCAGGAGATCACCGAACTCCGCCTTTCGTCCGGAATGGTTGATTAGCCGGCCGGCGTCAACTCAAGAAGAAGAGCCGTTTCCGGCCGCTGCATGGGCAATGGCAGGCCGGCGCTCGCCAGCGCCGCCGCGCTGAAGGTCAGCTCGCCGGACAATAGTCTCTTCTGGCCATCGCTCATTCTGATGAAGCCCGAGGGACTGTCGCCGTGGATGGCGGCGATCCGCCACATTCGTTCGGGCGAGCCCGGCAGGCGGAGGACCAGCGGCTCCGGCTGTTCGCAGACCATGGTCGGCCCTTGCGCCACGAAGACGGCGGCCTGATCGGAGGTCATGGCGCCCCAGACGTAGCGACCGTCGCGCGGGTCGAGATTGAAGTTGGCTCCCGGGGCGTGGAGAAGCGGGCGCAGACGCTTGTGAAGCGCGATGAAGCCGGCGAGTTCCGTCCGTTCGGCCGGGCTCATGTCGAGCGGGTTCAGCTCGACGCCGAGGTGATAGGCCAATGCGACCAGAGCCCGGAAGGTCAGCGACAGCGTTCGGCCGGATTGATGGCTGGGATTGGCCGAAACGTGAGCCCCCATGATTTCCGGCGGCAGGAACAGGCTGGCGCCGCGCTGGATCTCCAGGCGGTCGAGGGCGTCGGTGCAGTCCGAGGTCCAGACGCGCTGGGTGTTGGCGAGCGCTCCGTAGTCGGTCCGGCCGCCGCCCGAGGCGCAGCTCTCGATCTCGACATGCGGGAAGGCCGCGCGGACACGGGCCATCAAAGCATGGACCGCGCGGGTCTGGGCGGTGGTCACCGCGCGGCCATCGACGCCGCCGACGTGCGTTAGGTCGCGGTTCATGTCCCACTTGATGTAGGAAATGGCGTGCGAGGACAGCATCGCCGATATCTTCTCGAACAGGTGGTCGGACACCTCCGGCCGCGTCAGATCGAGGACCTGCTGATTGCGCGAGCGCAGGAAGGGACGCCCGTCCACCTTCAGCGCCCAATCAGGGTGGGCTCGGTAGAGATCGGACTCCTCGTTGACCATCTCCGGTTCGAACCAGATGCCGAACTGCATGCCGAGCGCGGTGACGTGATCGACGAGCGGCTTCAGGCCATCGGGATACTTGCGCCGGTCGACGATCCAGTCGCCGAGCGACGTGGTGTCGTCGTCGCGGCGACCGAACCAGCCGTCGTCGAGAACGAAACGCTCGATGCCCAAGGCGGCGGCTGCATCGGCCTGGGCCTTCAGGGAATCGAGGCGGTGATCGAAATAGTTGCCTTCCCAGGTGTTCAGCGTCACCGGACGTGGGCTCATGGCGCCGCCCGGCCACGTCAGGATCTCCGAGCGCACGAAGGCTTGCAGCGCCGCCGCGTCCTCGGCGGCATAGACGACGGGGCTCTGGTAGCTGTCCCCTCGGGACAGGCGGATCTCGCCGGGTTCGAACAGCGCGCCGAGATGGACGAGGCGGCGGCCGTCGTCGAGCGTGTCGACGGCGACCAGATGGTTGCCGCTCCAACCGAGATGGAAGGCAAAGCGGGCGTCGCCAACGGTGACGCCGAGGTAGGGTTGCCGGTCGTGGCTGGTGCGGCCGCGGCGGTTCTCCTGCAACGTGATGCCGGGGGCGAGGTGATGGCGACGGATCTGGAACTCGCGCCCCCACATGCCCGTGAAGCGGGTCGCAGTCGCTTCGCCCGCAGGCAGGAGGAAGCTGCCGGCCATACAGCGATCGAGCGTGTAGACGCCGTCCTTCATCGACATCAGACGTGTTGAAAGGCCGAACACGCCCGTCTTGCTCGCCAGGATGGAAATCTCGATGTCGATGCCCGCGACGGCATCGCTCGCCGCGAGCACCGCGGTCGCGCCATCATGGCGTACTGTCCAGCCGGAAAAATCGAGGAGAAAGTCACGGCCGTCGCGATGGCCGACGATGGCCGGCCATCCGAAGGCGCCAAGTCCGGCAACCGGTAGCAGTGCCGCCGAGGGGACGTCGGCATCCATGCCGTTGATGCGGCTGGATCGCGGAACGTCCGGCCAGAAATCGGGCACTGCCGCGCCGCGCCCGAAGGCGAGGATCTCCGGCATGCCGCGGTCGGGAAGGCCGACCGAGAAGGAAAGCGGGCCGGCGGAGAGGGTGACGGTGGACGGCATGGACGACCTCGGCTCATGAAACGAGAAGAGACGATGGGGTGGCATAGGATTCCCCGCTCCATTCCCATCGCACTCGTCCTGCCGATATAGATCGTCCTTAGGTCGCTATTCCAGCGGCATTTCCGGGAAATTGACCTTTTGAGCCGAGATTCCCTGTCGTTAGCATAAATTTCCTCGCCATGTCGCAATTCGCACCGATTGCGATTAGCGCTTGGGCGCCAGGGCCTCGGTGAGCGTACCGATGTTGTGCCGGATCATGTCGACGTAGGTCGGCGCGGGACCGTCCTTTGACGACAGCGCGTCGGTGTAGAGCTCGCCGCCGACCACGGCATGGGTCTCGGCGGCGATCTGGTCGATCAGCCGGCGATCCTTGATGTTCTCGACAAAGATCGCGGGGATGGCGTCCTCGCGGATCTGGCGAATGATGCCCGCGACGTCGGAGGCGGTGGCTTCGGATTCGGTGCTGACGCCCTCGGGAGCCAGGAGTTCGAGCCCATAGGCGGCGCCGAAATAGCCGAAAGCGTCGTGGCTGGTAATGATCTTGCGCCGGTCGGCCGGCAGGGCCGCCATGGCGGCGCGGACCTCGGCGTCGAGCGCTTCAAGTTCGGCGACATAGGCGGCGGCGTTGGCATCGTAGGTCGCCTTGCCGGCGGGATCGGCGGCGTCCAGGCCGACGGCGATGTTCTTCACATAGGTGACGGCGTTGGCCACGTCTTGCCAGGCATGCGGGTCGACGCCGTGATGATCGTGCGCGGCGTGGTCCGCCTCGGCGTGATCGTGGTGGTCCTCTTCCTCGGCCATTTCGCGGGGCTTGACGCCCTCGGAGGCCACCGTCACCGGCCCGGCATAGCCGGACGCTTCGGCAAGGCGGTTCATCCAGCCTTCGAAGCCGAGGCCGTTGACGACGAGCAGCTTGGCTCCGGCGACGGCTTTGACGTCGTTGGGCGTCGGCTCGTAGACATGGGCGTCGCCATCGGGACCGACGAGGGTGGTGACCGAAACGCGGTCGCCGCCGACGCGGCTCACCATGTCGCCGAGGATGGAAAACGAGGCGACCACCGGCAGGCGATCGGCGGCGAAGGCGGGGCCAGCGGTCAGCATGGCGAAGAACGAGGCAATCACAAGGCGGTTCATGGAACCCTCTATGTTATGTTATAACATAACTACGGTTGGACCGAACCGAGAGTACTGTCAAGGGCCAATGCGCCCCGCCCCGTTCCCCGGGGCGCTTCGCCCGGTTGTAAACCCTGGATCTTCATTCTGAAGCCGCGAGGCCGATCACTCGCCCTTGGCGATGGTGAAACGCAGGACGGTGCCCTCCGTCGTCTGGTCCACGAGACGATGACCTTTCTGGCGGCAGAAATGAGGGATGTCGATCGCTGCCATCGGATCCGTCGCTTCGACGACCAGCAGATCGCCGGGCTTGAGAGCGAACAACGCCTTGCCGGCCTTCAGCACCGGCAGCGGGCAGTTGAGCCCTTTGAGATCGAGGCGCAGCGGTTCGGCTTTGGTCACGGCAACGCCGTCCGGCAGAGATCGACGAAGGCCCGCACGCCGTCGGAGCCGGCCGACAGGGCCGCGCCGAAGGCTATGACGGCCAATGGCAAGGCGAGCGATGCCATATGGTCGGACAGCCGGGTACGCCTCGTGGAGCCCGTCTCGGGTTTGTGTCGGTCGGCCATTGGCTCAGCTCTCGGTGATCAGGGTCTTCAGCTTGTTGAGCGCGGCTTCCTGGTCTTCCATGTAGGCGATGGTGCCGCGGAAGCGGCCGTCCGCATCGAACATGAAGCTCGACGCCGTGTGATCCATGCCATAGTCGCCGTCGGTGCCGGGTACCTTGCGGGCGTAGACGCGGAAGGTCTTGATGGCGGCATCGACCTGCTCGCGGCTGCCGGACAGCCCGAGCACGATGTCGCCGAAGGATGACAGGTAGTCTTTCAGCACTTCCGGCGTGTCGCGCTCCGGGTCGACGGTGACGAACAGGAGGTCGACCTTGCCTGCATCCTGCCCGAGCCGCTCCTTCAGCGCCGCGTATTCGCCAAGCGTGGTGGGGCAGACGTCCGGGCAGTGGGTGTAGCCGAAGAAGATGACGTGCGGCCGGCCGGCAAAGGTCTTGTCGGTGACGGGGCGCCCGTTCATGTCGACGAGGGTGAAGGGGCCGCCGATGTCGCTCGCCGCGACGCTGGCGCTTTCCATGAAAGGAAGCCTGCCGCCGAACACGAGCCAGCCGGTGGCGCCGAACAGCACCGCGACAAGCAGCCAGACGATGATGCGTAGAGCTTTCACTTCTTCTCCCAACGTCGATGGCATCGGATCGCGTCGAGCCTAGCGAAGAACGGCCTTGCGCGAAACGATCAATTTCAGGCGTGGGCGCGTGTCAGATCAGCGCGTCGCGACGGGCGAAGATGCCGCGCCAGCTCATGATGCCCACGAACAGCGTGGACAGCACGTCCCAGCCGGCGAAGGACAGGCCGAACAGGTTGATCGGGGCTTCCGAGCAGGAAACAAGGCGAGTGCCCTTCACCGCTGCCATCAGGTCCGTGGCGCTGGTGATCACCGTCGGCGTTCCGCCACAGTCGGACGGACCTTCCCACAGCTTCCACTCAGCGCCGACATGATAGCCGGCAAGCGCCGAGCCGAAGAAGAAGATGGCGCCGCCAACGAAATAGAGGAGGCGGGCAAGGCGCGGCATGCGGTGAGACAGCAGCAGGCCGACGAGCAGAATCGGCAGGCCGACATAATAGGGAATGCGCTCTTGCAGGCAGAGCTTGCAGGGAAGGTAGCCACCGATGATCTCGAAGCCCCAGGCGGCGATGATGGCGAAAAGGCCGGCTAGAAATGCAAGACCGGGGGCACGGATGGCGGCTGGAGCGGACATGGAACACCCTGAACGACGACTGCGGCGGTTCCGGCCTAACAGCTTGGAACGAGCCACGCAATCGACGATTGGGTTGTTCGGGGGCGGTCGCCGGTCGAAAAGCGCCCCCGGCCGCGCCTCGTAAGGCGCAACGCCGGCAGATACGAATTCCGGGGGGCTGGGGGGCTGGATTGAGCCGGAACCCGTCCGCAGCGTCATTGCCGGGGGACGAAGACATCCTGCTGGCCTGACTTGGCGTCGACAAGGCGGGAATGGGGCCAAACTGTGAAAGACGATCAGAGCTTCGTGAAGGGCCTGAGCTAGAAGTCGGCCGCGATGCCCTTCACTTCCCAATCGCCATAGCGGGCCGGTTCGAGGCCGCCCCGGCCGCCGATCTCCTGCGGACGGCTTTCGCTGGCCGCGCGGCGGCGCTCCTCCGCTTCGGCCAGCGCCCGGAGGGCGGCGGGAGACAGAGTTTTCTGGGGTGCCGCTGGGGACTTGTTGTCAGTGTCGGTCACGGGCGCATCCTTGATGGCGGGTGGATGGCATACCATCTTGTCTTTCGGAAAACCCGATCAGCATATCAGCCGGACACCGGAAGGACAGATGAATTTCTTCAAGACCTCCCTCCTCCTCGCCGCGATGACGGCGATCTTCATGGGCGCCGGTTATCTGATCGGCGGCCAGGGCGGCATGTTGATCGCGCTGGTGGTCGCCGCCGGCATGAACCTCTTCTCCTATTGGAATGCCGACAAGATGGTGCTGGCGATGCATCGCGCCCGTCGTGTCGATCGGGCCGGCGCGCCGGAGTACTATGCTATCGTCGAGCGCCTCGCCGCCAATGCCGGCCTGCCGATGCCGGCCGTCTACGTCATCGACAATCCGCAGCCCAATGCCTTTGCTACCGGCCGTGATCCCGATCACGCAGCCGTTGCCGCCACCACCGGCCTTCTGCAAATGCTCGATCGCGAGGAGATTGCCGGCGTCATGGCGCACGAGCTCGCCCATGTGCAGAACCGCGACACGCTGACCATGACGGTGACCGCGACGATAGCCGGTGCCATTTCGATGCTCGCCAACTTCGGCCTGTTCTTCGGCTCGATGAACCGCGACAGCGAGAACCGCAGCCCGCTCGGCGGCATCGGCATTCTGCTCGCCGCCATCGTGGCGCCGCTAGCCGCCATGCTGGTGCAGATGGCCATCTCGCGGACGCGAGAATACGCCGCCGACCGGCGGGGCGCCGAAATTTCCGGTAATCCACTGGCCCTCGCCTCTGCCCTCGACAAGATCGCCGGGGCCGCCCATCGCGTGCCGAACATGACAGCGGAGCAAAATCCTGCTACGGCGCATCTGTTCATCATCAATCCGCTGTCCGGCGCCAGGATGGACAACCTGTTCTCGACCCACCCGGATACCGGCAACCGCATCCGCGCCCTGATGGCGATGGCGGATGGCGGTGGTTTCGGGCGGCGCAGCTCCGAGCCCGTGGCGGGTGGCCCCTGGGCCACGCCACGTGGTTCGCGGGGCGGTCCATGGGGTGGGGGCGGTTCTGTCGGACGGCCCTCGAACCGTGGACCCTGGGGATGACCGCAGACGACAAAGGCCGCAAGAGCGGCGGAAAAACCGGCAACGCATTCAGGCCGGCACGCCCGCATGACGGCCAGAAGGGCGGGGCGTTCAAAGGCGGGCGTCCGCCTCAGGGTGGCCGGCGGCCGCCGCGGCCGCAGGGCATGGAGGCGCGTGCCGTTGCCGTTGACCTCGTGGACGGTGTCCAGAAGGGTCGTCTCCTCGACGCATTGCTCGACAAGGGTTCCGCTGCCGAGCGTTATCAGCGCCTCGATCCGCGCGATCGCGGTCTTGCCCGCGCCATCGTCGGCTATGCCTTGCGCCGCCACGGACAGATCGATGACGCTGTCGGGCGTTTTCTGACGCGGCCGCTGCCGGACGATGCCGGTACGCTGAAAGCGGTGATCGCTGTTTCGGCGGCCCAGATCATGTTCATGGACGTTGCCGACCACGCCGCCGTGGCGCTCGGTGTCGAGCTGGCCGGCGCCGACAAGGCCGCCATGCCGTTCAAGGGCGTCGTCAACGCCGTCCTGCGCCGCGTCTCGGAAAACAAGGCGACCATCCTCGCCGAACAGGATGCCATCACCCTCAACACGCCAGCGTGGCTGATGGAACGCTGGAGCGCAAACTATGGGACCGACGTGGCGCGCGACATTGCCGCCATGAACGCCTTCGAGCCGACGCTCGACCTCACCGTGAAGTCCGATCCGGACGGTTGGGCTGCCCGGCTGGGTGGGATCAAGCTCCCCAACGGTTCGGTGCGCCTTCCCGTCACGGGCGCCGTCGAGAAGATCGACGGCTACGAGGAGGGTGGCTGGTGGGTGCAGGACGCCGCCGCCACGCTGCCGGTCCATCTCCTGGGCGACGTCAAGGGCAAGAAGGTCGTCGACCTCTGCGCGGCGCCCGGCGGCAAGACGGCCCAGCTGGCCGCGCTCGGCGCCGACGTTACCGCCATCGACGTATCCTACCATCGTCTGCAACGCCTCGAACGCAACCTCTATCGCCTCGGTCTCAAGGCCAACCTCGTCAAGGCCGATGCCACCGAGTGGCTGGGAGGCACCTTCGATATGGTGTTGCTCGACGCGCCTTGCACGGCGACCGGCACCTTGCGCCGCCATCCCGACGGGGCAGTCGGAAAGAAGCCGGCCGACGTGCCGACGCTTGCCGCCGTGCAGCGCCGCCTGATCGATCAGGCGATCCGCATGCTGAGGCCTGGCGGCCTCCTCGTCTATTCCACCTGCTCGCTGGAGCCGGAGGAGGGGCAGGACCAGATTCGTCGCCTCAGGCTGATCGAGGCGCCGCTCGACCTGGTGCCGGTGACGGCGGACGAGGTTTTCGGTCTCTCGGAGATCGTCACGCCGGAGGGGTTTGTCCGCACCCTGCCGTCGCACCTCAAGCAGGAAGAGGCCCGGCTTTCCGGGCTCGACGGTTTCTTCGCCGCCCGCCTCCGCCGTCAGTGACGGCGGACGGCCGGTCCGGTTGCCGGAAAATTTGATCGGCCTCGCATACCACTTGGTAACCAAGCTGGGCGTCTCATGCCGTGATGAGCGCCTCCGGTTTCTCCGAAGGGCGAGTGATTCCTGCTCCAGCACAGAAAGGGGCCTGACGATGCGCGCACAAGTCGCCGGCACGGCCCGGCTGGTGCTGTTCGCCGGTGAGCTGGCCCTCCGCCGTGCCGTCACGGCGCTGGAACGCGGCCCCTTCTCGCGTTGGCGCTGGCCCGGATCGACCCCGGAACGGCTGGTCATCGCCCCGCAGGATATTCGCACCACCGACCCGACGATCGCCGCCGACATCTATGCCGGTCTCTACGCGTTTGCCGGCAAGATGGTGGAGACGGGCGGCCGCTCGCCCTTCGACATGCCGTCGCCATCGGCCGAGTGGACGCGGGCGCTGCACGGTTTCTCCTGGCTGAGGCATCTCAGGGCGGCCGAGAATGCGCTGGCCCGCCAGAATGCCCGGGCTCTCGTCGCCGACTGGATCGCCCAGGAGGCGCATGCGCCGCCGGAGGCCTACGAGACCGAGAACATGGCCCGGCGGGTAATCGCCTGGATCACCCAGTCGCCACTGATCCTGAAAGATGCCGATCGGGCCTTCTACCGCCGCTTCCTGCGGTCGCTGGTCAGGCAGGTGCGCCGGTTGCGCGGCCGCCAGAGCGACGCCGTGGATGGGTATCCGCGCCTTCTCGCCGCCGTGGCCGTTGGTGTCTTCGCGCTGTCCGCCGACAATCAGGGACGGCTCGCCCGCCAGGCTGGCCTGCGGCTGGAGCAGGAACTCCGCCGGCAGATCCTGCCGGATGGCGGTCATATCAGCCGCGATCCATCGGTGATCGCCGACCTTTTGACCGATCTCCTGCCGTTGCGACAGGCCTATTCCAATCGCGGCGTCAACCCGCCCCAGGCACTGATCGTCGCCATCGACCGCATGATGCCGATGCTGCGCTTCTTCCGTCATTCCGACGGCAGCCTGCCGCACTTCAACGGCATGAGCGCCAGCCATGCCGGCCAGCTCGCAACGCTGAACGCCTATGACGACACCCATGGCCGTCCGGTCGAGAACGCCAGCCACTCCGGCTACCAGAGGCTCGAAGCGGGCGGTACGGTGATTCTGATGGATGCCGGTCCGATCCCGCCGGTCGGCGTTAGCCAGAAGGCGCATGCCGGTTGCCTGTCCTTCGAAATGTCGAGCGGTCCCAACCGCTTCATCGTCAACTGCGGCGCGGCCGACGATCCGCGCTGGCATTCGGCCGCCCGCTCGACGCCCGCCCATTCGACGCTGTCGCTCGAGGACGTGTCCTCGGGCGCCTTCCTCGACACGCCTCGCCTCGTTCGCCGGCTCGGCTCGGTGATGATCGACGGTCCGCGCAACGTACCGGTGGTCCGCGAGGATCGCGACGACGTCATCGCGCTGGCGGCAAGCCATGACGGCTATTCCGGCCGGTTCGGCGCCATTCACGAGCGGCGGCTCGTCCTCCGCATCGATGGCGGCGAAATCGTCGGCTCGGATCGGTTGAGTTTCGCCGGCCGCAAGCCGCGCCACGATCGCTTCGCCATCCGTTTCCACCTGCATCCGCTGATCCGGGCAAGCCGCACCGCCGGTGGAGACGTGCTGCTCGTCGCCCCCGACGGCGAGGCCTGGACCTTCACCTGCGGGCTGATCGCGCCCGAACTGGAAGACAGCGTGTTCCTGTCCGACACGCTCGGCCGCCGCAAGAGCTTGCAGATCGTGCTGCCGGGGCGGGCGCGGGTGACGCCGGAAGTGGCCTGGGCGATGACCCGAACCGCCGAGGGCCAACGCGGCCGGCCGCGCGGGCGCGATCCGAGGCTGGGCCCCGATCTCTTCGCTGGCGGCTGACGGTCCGCTTTCGGCGGAGAAAGCGGCGATTGTCGACCCAAATCGATTGGGCGCGGGTTCCGCGCGACGGCCATTCGTGCTATCGCGCCGCCATCCCCACTCCCGGAGACATCCCCATGGCTGGCCATCCCGATCGCGTCGCTCCCAAGCGCGCGCTGCTTTCCGTTTCCGACAAGACGGGCCTCATCGAGTTCGCCCGCGCCCTCGCGGACCGCGGCGTCGAGTTGCTCACCACCGGCGGCTCGAAAAAGCTTCTGAGCGAGGCCGGCATTCCCGTCACGGAAGTCGCCGATTTCACCGGCTTCCCGGAAATCATGGATGGCCGTGTCAAGACGCTGCATCCCAAGGTGCACGGCGGCCTTCTCGCCGTCCGCGACGACGCCGGCCATGTCAAGGCGATGGCCGACCATGGAATTCAGCCGATCGACATCCTGGTGGTCAACCTCTACCCCTTCGAGGAGACGGTGGCGCGGGGCGCCGGTTACGAGGAGACCATCGAGAACATCGACATCGGTGGCCCCGCGATGATCCGCGCCGCCTCGAAGAACCATGCCTACGTGACCGTGCTGGTCGAGCCGGCCGACTATCAGGCGGTGATCGACGAGATGGACCAGGGCGGCGTCACCTTCGACACCCGCCGTCGCTTCGCCGCCAAGGCCTATGCGCGCACTGGCGCTTATGACGCGGCGATTTCCGGCTGGTTCGCTGGCGTGCTCGGCGGCAAGACGGGCGATTTCGTCGCCGTCGGCGGCAAGCTTGCCGAGGACATGCGCTATGGCGAGAACCCGCACCAGTGGGCTCGCTTCTATCGGTCGACAGACATTCGACCCGGTGTCTCCACGGCAACGCAGTTGCAGGGCAAGGTGCTCTCCTACAACAACATCAACGACACCGACGCCGCCTTCGAGCTGGTGGCCGAGTTCGATCCGGCCGTGCCGGCCGTCGCCATCATCAAGCACGCCAACCCCTGTGGCGTCGCCACTGGCGCGACGCTGCTCGAGGCCTACGTCAAGGCGCACCGCTGCGATCCGGTGTCGGCCTATGGCGGCATCGTGGCGCTGAATGGCACGCTCGACGCCGACACGGCGAAGAAGATCGTCGAGATCTTCACCGAGGTGATCATCGCCCCGTCGGCCACCGACGAGGCGATCGCCATCGTCGGCGCCAAGAAGAACCTGCGCCTCCTGGTCACCGGCGGCCTGCCCGATCCCAAGGCGCCCGGCATCACCGCCAAGACGGTGGCCGGCGGTCTGCTCGTCCAGTCGCGCGACAACGGCGTCGTCACCGCCGCCGACCTCAAGGTGGTGACCAAGCGGGCGCCGACCGATGGTGAGCTCGCCGACCTCCTGTTCGCCTTCAAGGTCTGCAAGCACGTCAAGTCCAACGCCATCGTCTACGTGAAGGATTGCGCCACCGCCGGCATCGGCGCGGGGCAGATGAACCGCGTCGATTCCGCGCGCATCGCCGCCATCCGGGCCGGCGAGGCGGCCGAGACGGCAGGTCTCAAGGACTCGCTCGCCAAGGGATCGGTCGTCGCTTCCGACGCCTTCTTCCCCTTCGCCGACGGTCTTGAGTCGGCGATCGCCGCCGGTGCCACCGCCGCCATCCAGCCGGGTGGTTCCATCCACGACGCCGAGGTGATCGCCGCCGCTGACAAGGCCGGCATCGCCATGGTGTTCACCGGCATGCGCCACTTCAGGCACTGAGGCGCCATTCCCTCCTGCCGACAGGTGCCCGACAGGTTTCCCGATCCAAGGTGAGCGGGCCGGCGCGATCGACGCGCCGGCCCGTTTTTCGAGGACCCCCGCATGAAGATCTCTCTGGTTGCCGCCGCCTTCGCTCTGATGCTCACCCCGGTTGCCGCCTTCGCCGACGACGAGAATGCCAGTTGCACCAGCGCCGCGAAGGATACCTGGCTCAGCATCGATGCCATCAAGGCCAAGGCCGAGGCGGCCGGCTACAGCAAAATCAAGAAAGTGAAGATCGAGGGGACCTGCTACGAGGTCTACGCCTTCGACAAGGACGGCAAGAAGGCCGAGGTCCTGTTCAATCCGTCGACTGGCGAGAAGGCCGGTGACGAAGCGGGTGAGTGATCCCATGTCCGAAACGTCCGCCGGCGGCAATCCGCCGCGGACGGTCCGGGTCTGGGATCCGGTCGTCCGTCTGTTTCACTGGACGGTGGTCATTGCCGTCGGTCTCAACCTTTTCATCCTCAAGCCCGGTCGCCTTTATCACCGCTACGCCGGCTATGTCGTGATCGGCGCCGTGCTGATCCGGCTCGTCTGGGGCTTCATCGGCACCCGTCATGCCCGCTTCGGCGACTTCTTCCCAACGCCGTCCCGCCTCATTCCCTATCTCAAGGCGCTTTTCCGTCGTGAGGAGCCACGCCACCTCGGGCACAATCCAGCAGCCGCCGTGATGATGCTGGCCTTGATGGCGCTGCTGCTTGCCACCGCCATGACGGGTTGGATGACGACACTCGACGCCTTCTGGGGAGAAGACTGGCTTGAGGAGTTGCATGGCGGGCTCGCCAACGCCATCATGGTGCTGGCGCTGGTTCATGCGGCCGCCGCCATCGTCGTAAGCCTGCGACACCGCGAGAATCTTGTCTGGTCGATGGTCACGGGCAGAAAGCGCGCCTGATGCGTCTTCTCCTCGTCGAGGACAGTACCCGGCTCGTCGCCCTGCTCGGAGAAGCGGTGCGCGAAGCGGGGTGGCGTCTCGACGCGGTCGGCACGCTGGCCGAGGCGGAAGCGGCCATTGCCGCGACCGATTTCGACCTGATCCTGCTCGATCTTGGCTTGCCGGATGGCGACGGACTGGACCTTCTGCGCGCCATCCGTCGCTCCGCCGATGCAACGCCCGTGCTGATCCTCACCGCGCGCGGCTCGGTCGAGGAGCGCATTGCCGGCCTCGACGCTGGCGCCGACGACTATCTGGTCAAGCCGTTCCATCATCGTGAGTTCCTGGCGCGTTGCCGGGCGATGCTGCGGCGCTCGCTGACGGCGTTGCAGCCGGTGCTGGTCGCCGGCCGTCTCGCCTACGATCCGGCGGCGGCTCTGCTGACCGCCGACGGCGAACCCGTGGCGCTGCCGCCGCGCGAACGGGCGCTCTGCGAGACCTTGATGCGCGACGTCGGCCGTCTGGTGCCGCGCCGCCGGCTGGAGACGACGCTGTCCGACTATGACAGCGAGCTGACCGCCAATGCGCTCGACCTGGCGGTCTCGCGCCTGCGCAAAAAGCTCGACGGGGTCGGGAGCGGCGTTGAGATCGCCACGGTGCGGGGCCTTGGCTACCTGATGCGGGAGTGTTCTTCGGACAGTGCCGACGAGGGCGCCTCATGAGCGGGCACCGCCGAAAGCGGCTGGCCGGGCTGGTCGGTCGCCGCATCCTCGCCTTCGCGCTTCTAGCCATGCTGCTGCAGGTGGCCATGGTCTTCGCCCGCTACTGGTTCGATGACGAGGAGCTCGGCCATATCCTGGTCGAGCGCGAAACCGAGGCGATCGCGGCGTCCATCCATCGCGTGAACGGCCTTCTGACGCTCGACCCGGATGCGCCGGTGGTCGACCGCTACATGGGCGATGTCGATGACATCGACGGCGGTGGCCGCGCGGACGACGACGGCGCCGCCCTCGATCATCTGCCGCCGGCCACGTTCGTGCGTATCCGGGGCGCGGATGGGCGGATCATCCATTCCAATTGCGGCGAGGAGTGCGAGGAGCACTTCCTGCCGCCGCCGGGCAATGCGCCCGATTTCTGGCAACGGGCGATCGAGCCAGGCAAGCCGCTCAGCGTCGCCGGTGGGCGCGCTTTCGTCATCGATGGAGAACGCGTCCTCGTCGACGTCGCGGTCCTGCACGACCCCGGCCATTTCCTCGGCTCCATCCTTACCTACGAGATGATCGACCACATGCTGGTGCCGATGGGGCTAATGCTGGTGCTGACCGTCGGCGCCACCATCCTGTCGATCGGGGCGGCGCTCCGGCCGGTTTCCGCGGCGGCCCGGGCGGCGGATGCCCTCGATCCTCGGTCGCCGACGTCCCTGTCGATCGATGCCGCGATGCCCAGTGAAGTCGCAGGGCTCGTGGAGGCGATCAACAGGCTGTTCTCGCGGGCCGCCGAGATCATGACGGCGCAGAAAGTGTTTTCGGCCGCCGTCGCTCACGAGATACGCACCCCGCTGGCGGTGCTGCGACTCGAACTCGACCGGATCGACGATCCTCGCGCCCGCCGCGCCGAAGCCGATATCGAGCGCCTTCTGCATATCCTCGAGCAGTTGACGGACCTTGCCCGTCTCGACGTCGTCGAGGAGGCTGCCTTCGTCGAGACCGACCTTGCCGCTCTTGCCGCCGATGTGGTGGCCGACATGGCGCCCCTCGTTCTCGATAGAGGGGCGACCATCGCCTACGAGGGCGCCGGTCCCGTAGTGGTGAGATTGGTACCTTCGCTGATACAGAACGTCGTAAGAAATCTGATAGAGAACAGCCTCAAGCATGCCGGTCGCGGCGTCGATATCGTTGTGACGGTCTGCGAGGATGGCAGTCTCACTGTCTCCGACAACGGCTCAGGTTTTGTTCCGCGCGAGGCGCGGGGCGAGTTCGGTCGCGTGAAGGCGTCGGGGTCGCTCGGCCTCGGCCTTACCATCGTCGAGCGGATCGCCGTCCTGCACGGCGCGGCGCTGTCGATCCGTTCCGCGCCGGGCGAAGGTTCCAGTGCCCGCGTCGCCTTTGTTCGTTCGTGAGGACATGATGTTCAATTCACTTGGCAACCGACGCCGCTTTTCCGATCTCAACGAGCAGGAGATCCTGGCCCTGGCCATCTCCAGCGAGGAGGACGATGCCCGCATCTACGCGAGCTATGCCGAGAAGCTGCGCAAGGATTATCCGGCGACGGCGGCGATGTTCGACGAGATGGTCAAGGACGAGGACGGCCACCGCCGCTTCCTGATCGCCGAGCACGAGCGTCTGTTCGGGGCGGTGATCCCGCTGATCCGCCGCGAGCACGTTGCCGGCTACTACGCCCGCCAGCCGGTGTGGCTCGTCGAGAACCTCGGCATCGAGCGCATCCGCGAAGAGGCGGCGCGCATGGAGGCGCAGGCTTACGCTTTCTACACGGAGGCGGCCAAGCGCGTTTCGGACGCCGGCGCCCGTCGCCTGCTCGGAGATCTCGCCGAGCAGGAGCGCCACCACATGGAAGGCGCCGAAATCGCCCGCGAGGAGAACGTCGGACCTTCGGCCGAGAAGGAAGAGGCGATGGTTGCCCGTCGCCAGTTCATTCTCACCTACGTGCAGCCGGGTCTTGCCGGGCTGATGGACGGCTCGGTGTCGACGCTGGCGCCGATCTTCGCCACCGCCTTCGCCACGCAGAACTCCTGGACCACCTTCCAGGTCGCGCTCGCCGCCTCGGTCGGCGCCGGCATCTCTATGGGCTTTACCGAGGCTGCCCACGATGACGGCGTCATCTCGGGGCGCGGTTCGCCGATCAAGCGGGGCCTCGCCTCCGGCATCATGACGGCGATCGGTGGCCTGGGCCACGCGCTTCCCTATCTGGTGCCGAACTTCCACCTCGCCACGGGAATCGCGCTGGTCATCGTCTTCATCGAGCTGTGGGCCATCGCCGGTATCCAGAACCGCTACATGGAGACGCCGTTCTTCCGGGCGGTGATCCAGGTGGTCATCGGCGGCGCTCTGGTGCTTGCGGCCGGCATCCTGATCGGTGGCGGCTGACCTACCAAGCGTTGGTTGTGATTTTTGGAAGCGATCGGGGCGGCCTCTGCCGCCCCTTTCCATTGTCAGGCGTGCCGGTTCTGGCGGTGGTCGATGAGATCGGTCACCACGGACGGATCGGCCAGCGTCGACGTATCGCCGAGCGAGCCGAAGTCGTCCTCGGCGATCTTCCTGAGGATGCGGCGCATGATCTTGCCCGAGCGCGTCTTCGGCAGCCCCACGGCGAACTGGATCTTGTCGGGCGAGGCGATCGGGCCGATTTCCTTTCTCACCCACTGGGTCAGCTCCGAAGCGAGCGTGTCGGTCGGCGTCTCGCCTTCCATCAGCGTGACGTAGGCGTAGATGCCTTGGCCCTTGATGTCGTGGGGATAGCCGACGACGGCAGCCTCGGCCACCTTCGGGTGGGCCACCAGGGCGCTCTCCACTTCGGCCGTGCCCATGCGATGACCGGCGACGTTGATGACGTCGTCGACGCGGCCGGTGATCCAGTAATAGCCGTCCTCGTCGCGGCGGGCGCCGTCGCCGGTGAAGTACATGCCCTTGTAGGCCGAGAAATAGGTCTGCACGAAGCGGTCGTGATCGCCGTAGACAGTGCGCATCTGGCCGGGCCAGCTCGTCAGAAGCACGAGATTGCCCTCGGCCGGCCCTTCCAGCACGTTGCCGAGCGCGTCGACGATGGCCGGTTCCACGCCAAAGAACGGGCGCGTCGCCGATCCCGGCTTGAGCCGGGTGGCGCCGGGCAGCGGCGTGATCAGAATACCGCCGGTCTCCGTCTGCCACCAGGTGTCGACGATCGGGCAGCGGCCGTCGCCGACCACCCGATGGTACCAGAGCCATGCTTCCGGGTTGATCGGCTCGCCGACGGTGCCGAGAATGCGCAGCGAGGTTCGCGACGTGCTTTTCACCGCGTCCTCGCCATGGGCCATCAGCGAGCGGATGGCCGTCGGCGCCGTGTAGAAGATCGTCACCTTGTGGCGATCGATGACTTCCCAGAAGCGAGACGGGTTGGGATGGCTCGGCACGCCCTCGAACATCAGCGTCGTGGCGCCGTTGGCGAGCGGGCCGTAGATCACATAGGAGTGGCCGGTGACCCAGCCGACGTCGGCGGTACACCAGTAGATGTCGTCATCGTGGCAGTCGAACACCCACTGATGGGTGAGAGAGGCATAGACGAGATAGCCGCCCGTGGTATGCAGCACGCCCTTGGGACTGCCGGTGGATCCGGACGTGTAGAGGACGAACAGCGGGTCTTCGGCGCCCATCGGCGACACGGGACAATCCGTGGCGACGTCTTTCGCCGCATCGTCATAGTAGACGTCGCGCCCATCCTGCATGTTGACCGGCTTGCCGGTGCGGCGCACCACCAGCACCTTGGACACGTCCGGGCATTTTTCGAGCGCCGCATCGACGTTGGCCTTGAGCGGAACCCGGCGGCCGCCACGTATGCCCTCGTCGGCGGTGATGACCAGCGAACTGCCGGCGTCGCGGATGCGACCGGCGATGCTGTCCGGAGAGAAGCCGGCAAACACCGCCGAGTGAACCGCGCCGATCCGGACGACGGCCAGCATGGCGAAAGCAGCCTCGGGAATCATCGGCAGGTAGATGGTGACGCGGTCGCCGCGCCGGACGCCGGCTTCCTTCAGCACGTTGGCAAAGCGACAGACCTCCTCCTGAAGCTCGCGATAGGTGATGGCGCGCTGCTCGGCGGGGTCGTCGCCTTCCCAGAGGATCGCCACCTTGTCCGGCGTGCGATCGGCATGGCGGTCGACGCAGTTGTAGGCAACGTTGAGAATGCCGTCCTCGTACCAGCGGATCGATACGTGATGCGGGTCGTAGGAGGTATTCTTCACCCGCGTGAACGGTTTGATCCAGTCGAGTCGTCCGGCCATCGATGCCCAGAAGCCATCGGGATCGTCGATGGAGCGCCTGTAAAGCTCCAAATACTTGTCGTTGTCGATGAAGGCCGAAGCGGCAAGCGCCGCCGGCACCTCAAACACCTCACCGGACATCTGAAACCCTCCTCGCGCCAAGGCCCTCCTCGGCCATGCGCCAACTGGTTTCAGTATGGTCCGTCAAAACACGTAAATCCATTAGCCGCCCGGCTAATCACCAACTTCGAGTGGCTTCGGTCAGGTGAAACGCCAGACACGGGTGGTTCTGACGTCGCGGTCCTCGATGGCGCGCGGCACGGGCACTTCGTAGGTCGCCAGCGGCGCGATGCCGGTGGCCGGAAGATAGGCGCGGCCGGGGTCGCCGAACAGCACGGCGGCGCCTCCCGCCTGCGCGGCGCGCAGGAATGGCTCGACGCGAGAGGCCATCGGCCGTTCGTAGAAGACGTCGCCGGCCAGCACCACGTCGAAGCCGGCGGCGCCTTGGTCGAGGTAGTCGACGTCCGGTGCCTCCACCTCCACGCCGTTGTCGGCGGCGTTGATCAGGATGGCGGCGCGGGCGTATGGATCGATATCGGTGGCCACGACCTGGCGAGCGCCGGCGCGCTTGGCCGCGATGGCGACGATGCCCGAGCCGGAGGCGAAATCCAGCACGCGAGCGCCGCGGACGACCTCGGGATGGTCGAGCACATGGCGGGCGAGCGCCTGCCCGCCGGCCCAGGCGAAGGCCCAGAAGGGCGGTGGCAGCCCGTCCCGTCCGAGATCCGCTTCGGTTGCCTGCCAGAGGTCCATCGCCTCATCGGCGAGCCGTAGCCGCAGTTCCGGCACAAGCGGCGGCGCATGCGGCCGCGTCTCGCGCAGGACGAAGGCGCTTTCGCGAGATGGGCCGCTCACCGTTCGGCCATGGCGATGACGGTTTCCCATTCCTCGTCGGTCACCGGCTGCACGGAAAGGCGCATCGAGGTGACGAGGCTCATCTTGGACAACGAAGGTTCCGCCTTGATTTCGGCGAGCGTGACGGGGCGCTTGAGATCGCGGACCGCCCGCACGTCGACGCAGTCCCATCGCGGATCGTCGGTGGTGCTGTCGGGATGGGACGGGGCGATGACCTCGCAGATGCCGACAACGGCGAGGCCTTCGTTGGAGTGATAGAAGAAGCCCTGATCGCCCACGTTCATCGCCCGCATGTTGTTGCGGGCGAGGTAGTTGCGCACGCCGTCCCACTCGGTGCCGGCCGCACCCTTAGTCTTGAGGGCGGCGAAGGAGAACTTGAAAGGTTCGGACTTGAACAGCCAGTGGGCCATGGGCGCTCCCTGTCGCGGTCTGTCGGCGGCCTCAGCCCGGCGCGCCGATCACCCACTTCCACGGCTTGATGTCGACGCTCTCGAACAGGCCGGCCCGGGCATAGGGATCTTCCGCCAGTACCGTCTGCAGCGTCTTGAGATCGACGGCCTCGGTGATCAGCAGCGAGCCGATCATGTTGCCGGCATCGTCGAGATAGGGGCCTCCGACCAGGATGGTATCGGCGTTGGCCTTGACATATTCGAGATGGGCGGCGCGGTTGGCCTGCCGGACGGGGAGAAGCCCGATCTTGTCGATGCAACTGACGACATAATGCATGGTTCGCCTCGAATGCGACGATGGAATGAGGCGGACCCTAGTGCATTTCCCCGCCGGATGGAACCGTTGGATCGAAAGACCCGGCACTGAAACTCCCGGTCGTTGCTAGACAGGCTCGCCGCGCCGGCTTTGACGGGAAAACGCATGCAAATGGCCCCGGCGGAGGGCGCCGCCGAGGCCATTGATGGAACCGGAGTGTTGGGACGTGGGCGTCGTGTCCGGCCGTGCGCGTTCCGACGGCCGGGCCGATGCCTCAGATGGCGACGAGTTCCGGCACGGCCGATGTCGGGGTCGACACGCCGAGGGCGCGGTAATAGGCGGCTCCGATGCCGTCGATGATGCCGGGAGCGAAAACGTCGATCACCTCCGAGCGAACCCGGGCGGCATAGTCACCGGCGGCCGAGAGGAAGGTGAGCGGCGGGAAGACGAAGGTCCGCTCGGCGGAACTGACGGTTGGCGCCGACACGGCGGCCATCACGACCGACTTCGGAACGTTCATGCTGAAGGCAGAAGCACCGGTGGAGGAAGCAGCCACGAGAAGGGAGGCAAAGGCTGCGGCGACGAGAAGGCGTTTCATATTGCAGGACTCCGGAACGCGATTGCCTGCTTTCTAACAGGGGCGATTGAAAGCCTCGTTCCGAGATGAACGGCAATTTTTGCCTTTTTTGCAGGTTTTCGTTAACCCGCGTCCGGTCCTCATTTATCGTTCGTTTACCATGTTGGGGTCGAGTTTACAGTAACTTGGCGGGAATGGCGGGTCTCTGCGGTTTTTGCGGTGAACAGCCGTTAGGAAGTCTGAATAATTCATCCAGATTAAATATTACTACGTATGAATTTCCCCCAGTTGGCGGTGTTAGGGCTCTGTTGACTCTGGTGAGAGATTTCCAGCCATGACGGTGCAACCTCTTTTGACCTATCCCGATCCGAGGCTTCGCTCGGTTGCCGAGGCGGTGGCCGTTTTCGATGACGGGCTTGCGGCTCTTGCCGCCGATCTTGTCGCCGCCGTCGAGCGCGCGCCGGCCATCGGTCTCGCCGCGCCTCACATCGGCGTTCTCCGGCGGGTGATCGCCGTGAGACCATCGAGCGGGGCGGCGATCCACGTCTATTTCAACCCGTCGATCGAGCGGTTTTCCGCCGAAACCATGGTCAACGAGGAGGGCTCGGTCGCCATGCCCGGCGTCAGCGCCGAGGTCGAGCGACCGCGGGCGGTGCGTATCGTCTACTCCCACCTTGACGGCAGGCGGGACGCCGAGGAGGCGGACGGTTTCCATGCCGCCGTGCTGCAGCACGAAATCGATCAGCTCGACGGCATATTCTGGATCGACCGGTTGTCGCGGCTCAAAAGGGAACGGCTGCTGAAGCGTTATCAGAAGCTCGGTGCCCGCTCCGCCATTTTGTCGCCGTGAGATTTCCCCATTCGTCGCTAGACTGCGCCCGCGAAACGTTCGCCCCGAGAAAGCCATGCTGATCGATCGCCAACATGCCATCCTGGATCTTGCCCGCGAGGTCGGCCGCGTTCTGGTCGACGATCTTGCCGCGCGTTTCGAGGTGTCTCCGCAGACCATCCGCAAGGACCTCAACGAACTTTGCGACCGCCGCCTGCTCGCCCGCGTGCACGGCGGCGCGGTACTGGCATCGACGGTGAAGAACGTCGGCTACGAGGCGCGCCGCCAGATCGCCGCTGCCGAGAAACGGGCGATCGCGGAAGCCGCCGCCGCGCTCATTCCCAACGACGCGTCGCTGTTCATCAACATCGGGACCACCACGGAGGCGGTGGCGCAGGCGCTGCTGCAGCACTCCGGTTTGATGGTGATCACCAACAACATCAATGTCGCCAATCTGATGCGCGCCTACTCTGGCATCGAAGTGGTGATTGCCGGCGGGCAGGTGCGCCACGCCGACGGTGGCATCATCGGCGAGGCGGCTGTGGATTTCATTCGCCAGTTCAAGGTGGATTTCGCCATCGTCGGCACGTCGGCGATCGACGAGGATGGCGCGCTTTTCGACTACGATTTCCGCGAGGTGAAGGTCGCCCAGGCGATCATCGCCAACGCCCGGCGGGTGATCCTGGTGGCCGACGAGACCAAGTTCGAACGCACCGCACCGGTCAGGATCGGGTCCGTCGCTCAGGTGGACGTGTTCGTCACCGATCGCTGCCCTCGGGACGGCGTGCGGCAGCTGTGCGCGGAGGCGGAGGTGGAGCTCATCGAGACCGCTTCCCGTCATGGCGGGCATGCGGGCGAGGCTGTATAATTTCGATGGCCGGCAGCGTATGGTTCTATGCACCAACGTGCCGGTCTGGTATCCAAATGCCATGTTGGAATCCAACGGGTAAGAGGGCATTTTCGGGACTTCGGACGAGCCGGCGCCGCACCTTGGCGACGTGACGGAAATTTTGTGTTTCGTCCCCTGTTCCCGCGCCCATAGTGAATGACGAGTGGAGCCGCTGTGGACCTTTCTGTCGGGAATCCCATGATTGATCGCCGTGATTTTCTTGCCCGTGCGCTGACGGCGGTGGGTGCCGTCGTGGTCGCGACCGGGGTTCCGGCTGCGGCGCGGGCGGCAACCTTGCAGCATCAGTTCGCGGTGACCGGACCGTTCACCCGATCGACGGTGGCCGAGATCGCGCGCGCCCTCTCCAAGAAGCCCTACGAGGCGCCGGATACGAGCCTGCCGTCGATCCTCGAGAACCTCACCTACGATCAGTATCGCGACATCCGCTTCCGTCCGGAAACGGCCATCTGGGCCGACAAGGGCTTGCCCTACCAGATGCAGCTCTTCCATCGCGGGTCCTATTTCAAGGATCCCGTCGAGATGGCGCTCGTCGAGAACGGGCAGGCGACCCACGTTCCCTACGATCCCAATCTGTTCAATTACGGGCCGCTGGTACCCCAGCCGATTCCGGCGGAGGACATCGGTTTCTCGGGTTTCCGCCTGCATTCGCCGCTCAACAAACCCGACGTGTTCGACGAGGTGCTGGTTTTCCAGGGCGCGAGCTATTTCCGCTCGCTGGGCAAGGACGAAGTCTACGGCCTTTCGGCGCGCGGCCTCGCCCTCAAGACCGCCGATCCCGAGGGAGAAGAGTTTCCGCTGTTCCGCGCCTTCTGGGTGGAAACGCCGACGGCCGGCTCGGACACCTGCGTCGTCAATGCCTTGCTCGACAGCCCTTCGGTCGCCGGTGCCTACCGGTTCACCATCCGGCCGGGTCTGCCGACCACCATCGATGTCGAAGCGCAGCTGTTCCCGCGCGCCGATCTCGAGAAGGTCGGTCTCGCTCCGGGCACTTCGATGTTCTTCTTCTCGGCCAATGGCCGCACCGACATCGACGACTTCCGTCCGGAGGTGCATGACTCCGACGGCATGCTGATGGTTACCGGCCGGGGCGATCGCTGGTGGCGTCCGCTCGCCAATCCGAAGGAACTGCAGATCTCCGCCTTCCAGGACCGCAGCCCGCGCGGCTTTGGGCTCGTTCAGCGCAATCGCGGTTTCGGGTCCTATCAGGATCTCGAGGCCGCCTATCAGAAGCGGCCGTCGCTGTGGATCGAGCCGGTGGGCGACTGGGGCGCCGGCGCGGTGACCTTGGTGGAAATTCCGACCAACTCGGAAATCCATGACAACATCGTCGCCTACTGGGCCCCTCAGGACAAAATCCCCGCCGGTACGGAATTCTTCTTCGCCTACCGCCTGTTCTGGGGCAGCGACCCGGCCCTCGGGGCTGGCGCCGCCTACGTCACCGCGACCCGGTCGGGCCGGGCAGGCATCGGCGGGCCGACGCCGGTTCGGCTGTTCGTCATCGACTACAGCTTTTTCGAGGGCGTCGATCCGGCCAAGCTCGGCGCTGCCAAGGCGTCGGTGCAGGCGTCCAAGGGAACGGTCAAGAACGTCGTCGTCATCGCCAATCCCGAAACGGGTGGCATGCGCCTCAGCTTCGAACTGGATCCGCAGAACGAGACCCTGATCGAGCTTACGGCGGCGCTTGCCTTTGAAGCGGGGCAGACAGCGGAGACCTGGGCCTTCCGATGGACAGCATAGTTCGCGACGTCGCCGTCAGCGGGCGATACGCAACGGGCATGCCGCCGGAACATCCGGCGGACATGCCCGCCCAGAATCTCAAGCGCTTCCGCCGCAAAGACAGGCGTCGTCTGGTGAACCCTGCCAGCCGCTCGTCGTTTCTGAAGCGCTTCGCAGTCATCGGTGGCACGGCAGCGCTGCTCGCCTATGCCTTTAACGAGATGTACGCGGTGCTGGCGCTGGGCGACCTGACGCCGATCGAACGCGTCGTGCTCGTCCTGTTCACGGTGACCTTCGCCTGGATCGCCTTGTCGTCCGTCGCGGCCATCTTCGGCTTCTTCAAGCTGGTTTCCCGGCGGTTCTCCCGTCCGGCGCCCTGGTCGGACGAGCCGCTGCGCAAGCGCACGGCGATGTTGATGCCGACCTATAACGAGGATCCTTCGCGCGTTTTCGCCGCCATCGAGGCGATGGCCCGCGACGTCGAATCGCTCGGGCAGAGCCACGCCTTCGACTGGTTCGTCCTGGCCGACACCACCGATCCCGAAGTGGTGTTGCAGGAAGAGGCGGCGCTGCTCGCCGCCCGTGATCGTATCGGCAGCTTCACTCGCATCTATTATCGCCGGCGGCGCAACAACACCGCCAAGAAGGCCGGCAACGTCGGCGACTTCTGCAAGCGTTGGGCCAGCGCCTACGACCATCTTCTGGTTCTCGATGCCGACAGTCTGATGGAAGGGCGGACAATCGTCGAATTGGCTCGCCGGATGGAAGCCGATCCCGACGCCGGCCTCATTCAGACCATTCCGATGCTGGTCAACGGCACGACGGTGATGGCCCGACTGCAGCAGTTCGCCGGCCGTGTTTACGGACCGGTGGTCGGCACCGGCCTTTCCTGGTGGGTGCAGAAGGAAGGCAACTTCTGGGGCCACAACGCGATCATCCGCACCGAGGCCTTCCTGAACTCGGCCGGTCTTCCCGAACTCTCCGGCAAGCCGCCGTTCGGCGGCCACATCATGAGCCACGACTTCGTCGAGGCCGCGCTGATCCGGCGTGCCGGCTGGAACGTCATCATCGCCGACGACTTGTCCGGCTCCTATGAGGAAAGCCCGCCGTCGCTGGTCGATCTGGCCGTTCGCGATCGTCGCTGGTGTCAGGGCAACCTGCAGCACCTGAAGGTGATCGGCGGGCGTGGGCTGCACTGGGTGTCGCGTTCGCACATCCTCACCGGCATCATGAGCTATCTTGCCTCGCCGCTCTGGCTGTTGCTGATCCTGTCCGGTCTCGCCCTGACGCTGCAGGCCCACTACATTCGGCCGGAGTATTTCAAGGACGAGTTCCAGCTGTTTCCCTCGTGGCCTCGCATCGACGCCGAGCGGGCGCTTGCCTTGTTCGCGCTGACGATGGGCGTTCTGTTCCTGCCGAAAATTCTCGGACTCATTGCCTTCTTCTTCAACTCCCGCGACCGCAAGGCCGCTGGCGGCTTCCTCGGCCTCATTCTGTCCTTCATCTTCGAGGTGATCGTGTCGGCGCTGGTCGCCCCGATCATGATGCTGATCCAGACCGGCGCCGTCACAGAGATCGTGCTGCACCGGGACGCCGGCTGGAAACCGCAGCGGCGCGACGATGGCGGCCTGCCGCTCCGTGACCTGATCATCCGCCATCGTTGGCACGTGCTGGCCGGCATCGCCTTGGCCTGGGCAGCCATTGCCGACAGCTGGGTGTTGTTCGCCTGGTTGTCGCCAGCCATTCTGGGCATGGTGTTCGCCGTACCGATTTCCGGACTGACCGGCTCCAACGCCGTCGGCCGTTTCGTGAAATGGCTGGGTCTCCTGAGGATCCCTGAAGAGCGTCTTTGTCCCGGTATCCAGGGGCGCATGGAGGAGGCCCGCCCGGCCTATGTGGAGGCGATTGCCACTGCACCGAGCCTGGTCGACATCGTCGCCGATCCCGAACTTCTGATGCAGCATCTGGCGCTGATCGACCGCATGGCGCCGCGCCCACCTGGCCGGGTCGATCCGGTGTCGGCGCTGGCACTGGCCAAGGTCGGCGAGGCCGAGACCATCGAGGAGGGCGTCTCTTTCCTCGATGCCAAGGAACGGGCGACGTTGATCGCCACGCCGCGCATTCTCGACGCGCTGGCCCAGAAGCCGCTCAACCGTCAGGTCATGGCGGTGCAAGCGGCGGCGCGTACCGCCTGAGAAAAGCGGTGGCGGTCAGCCGCCATCGCCATGCATGCCGAAGGAAGCCGGTATGCATGTTTTGCATGAACCATTCCTCTTTCGACTGGAATGCGTTGCCATCATCCGGCTAAGTGACGACGAAATCTCGCAAATCTAAATCGGTTTGATCGTTCGGACACCGAACGGCGCGTTTTCCCCTCTCCAAAAGGACAAGGGCGAAAAGCGTCGTTGGGATATGACATTAGCCGTCAAGCCTGCTAGGGAAACCACCAACGTAGTTTCCCTTATGGAGCTTGCCGTGCCGATCACCAAGGTGCTTGTCGCCAACCGATCCGAAATCGCCATCCGCGTTTTCCGCGCCGCCAACGAGCTCGGGCTGAAGACGGTGGCCGTCTATGCCGAGGAGGATCGGCTGGCGTTGCACCGCTTCAAGGCTGACGAGGCCTACCAGATCGGTGCCGGATTGGGGCCGATCGAGGCCTATCTCAGCATTCCCGAGATCTTGCGCGTCGCCAAGGAATCGAAGGCCGATGCCATCCACCCGGGCTATGGCCTCCTGTCGGAGAGTCCGGAGTTCGCCGAAGCCTGCCGCGACGCCGGTATCACCTTTATCGGGCCGTCGCCGGAAACCATGCGCCAGCTCGGCAACAAGGTGGCGGCGCGCAATCTCGCCATCGAGGCGGGCGTGCCGGTGATGCCGGCCACCGATCCGCTGCCGGACGACATGGAAGTGGTGAAGGCCGAGGCCAAGCGCATCGGCTATCCGGTGATGCTCAAGGCGTCGTGGGGCGGCGGCGGCCGCGGCATGCGCGTCATTCGCGACGAAGCGACGCTGCTGCGCGAAGTGGTGACGGCCAAGCGCGAGGCAATGGCGGCCTTCGGCAAGGACGAGGTCTACCTCGAAAAGCTGGTGGAACGGGCCCGTCACGTCGAGGTGCAGATCCTCGGCGATACCCACGGCAACATCGTCCACCTCTTCGAGCGCGATTGCTCGGTGCAGCGGCGCCACCAGAAGGTGGTCGAGCGCGCGCCGGCGCCCTACCTCACCGACGCCCAGCGCGAGGAAATCACCAGCTACGGCGTCACCATCGCCAAGGCGGCCAACTACTACAGCGCCGGCACCGTCGAGTTCCTGATGGATTCCGATAGTGGCTCGTTCTATTTCATCGAGGTCAATCCGCGCATCCAGGTCGAGCACACCGTCACCGAGGAGGTGACCGGCATTGACGTGGTGCGTGCCCAGATCCGCATTCTCGAAGGCGCCAAGATCGGCTCGCCGGAGTCGGGCGTGCCGGTGCAGGACGAGATTCGCCTGCACGGTCACGCGCTGCAGTGCCGCGTCACCACCGAGGATCCGGAGCAGAACTTCATTCCCGACTACGGTCGCATCACCGCTTATCGCGGCGCCACCGGTTTCGGCATCCGCCTCGACGGCGGCACCGCCTATGCCGGCGCGGTGATCACCCGTTTTTACGATCCGCTGCTCGAGAAGGTCACCGCCTGGGCGCCGACTCCCATCGAGGCGATCAACCGGATGATGCGGGCGCTGCGCGAATTCCGCATTCGCGGCGTCGCCACCAACCTCACGTTCCTCGAGAGCATCATCTCGCACCCGAAGTTCCAGCAGAACCGCTACACCACCCGCTTCATCGACGAGACGCCGGAGCTGTTCCAGCTGGTGAAGCGCAAGGACCGGGCGACCAAGCTGCTGACCTACATCGCCGATGTCACCGTCAACGGCCATCCGGAGACCCGCAGCCGCCCGAAGCCGGGTGAGGGGCCGAAGCCGGTCGTGCCGACCTTCTCCGGCGGGATCACCCCGGGCACGCGCGATCTTCTGACCTCGCGCGGGCCGGAGGCGCTCGCCAAGTGGATTCGCGAGCAGACCAACGTGCTGGTCAGCGACACCACCATGCGCGACGGACACCAGTCGCTTCTGGCGACGCGCATGCGTACCCATGACATGGCCAACATCGCCGAGGCCTACGCCCGTGGGCTGCCGGGTCTGTTCAGCCTGGAATGCTGGGGCGGCGCAACGTTCGACGTCTCCATGCGTTTCCTGACCGAGGATCCGTGGGAGCGTCTGGCCAAGATCCGCGACAAGGCGCCCAACATCCTGATGCAGATGCTGCTGCGCGGCTCGAACGGCGTCGGCTACAAGAACTACGCCGACAACGTCGTCCGCCATTTCGTGCAGCAGGCCGCCGCCAGCGGCGTCGACGTGTTCCGTGTGTTCGACTGCCTCAACTGGATCGACAACATGCGCGTCTCGATGGACGCCGTGCTCGACCAGGGCAAGGTGCTCGAGGCGGCCATCTGCTATACCGGCGACATCCTCGATCCCGACCGCGCCAAGTACGACCTCAAGTATTACGTCGGCATGACGCGTGAGCTGGAGCATGCCGGCGCCCACATCATCGCCATCAAGGACATGGCCGGCCTGTTGAAGCCGGCGGCGGCCCGCGTACTGTTCCGGGCGATGCGCGAGGCCACCGACCTGCCGATCCACTTCCACACCCACGACACCTCCGGCATCGCCGCAGCGTCGGTGCTGGCCGCGGTGGAGGAGGGCGTCGACATCATCGATGCCGCCATGGACGCCTTCTCCGGCAACACCTCGCAGCCTTGCCTCGGCTCGCTCGTGGCGGCGCTCGAAGGCGGGCCTCGGCCGACCGGTCTCGACCAGCAGGCCATTCGCCGCATTTCCTTCTACTGGGAGGCGGTGCGCCACAAGTACGCCGCCTTCGAGAACGACCTCAAAGGACCGGCCTCGGAGGTCTACCTCCACGAGATGCCGGGCGGCCAGTTCACCAACCTCAAGGAACAGGCCCGCGCCCTTGGTTTGGAAACACGCTGGCACGAGGTGGCCAAGACCTATGCCGACGTCAACCGCATGTTCGGCGACATCGTCAAGGTGACGCCGTCGTCGAAGGTGGTGGGCGACATGGCGCTTCTGATGGTCTCCTCCGCGCTCACTCCGGCGGATGTTCTCGACCCGGAGAAGGATGTCGCCTTCCCCGACTCGGTCGTCGAAATGTTCCACGGCGACCTTGGACAGCCGCCCGGCGGTTGGCCGAAGGAGCTTCAGGCCAAGATCCTGAAGGGGGCCGAGCCGATCACCGTGCCGCCGGGATCGCTGATTCCGCCGGTCGACCTCGAAGCGGCGCGCGCCGAGCTGGCCGAGAAGCTTTCCTGGGCGCCGACCGATCAGGACCTCGCCAGCTACCTCATGTATCCCAAGGTGTTCCTCGACTTTGCCAAGTCGCAGGAGACCTATGGGCCGACCTCGGTGTTGCCGACGCCGGTCTACTTCTATGGCATGCAGGCCGGCGACGAGCTGAACATCGAGCTTGAGCGCGGCAAGTCGCTGGTGCTGATCTGCCAGGCAATCGGCGAGCCGGACAACGAGGGCATGGTGCGGGTGTTCTTCGAACTCAACGGCCAGCCGCGCATGGTGCGCGTGCCCGATCGCTCGAGCGCGGCTTCGGTGCGAGCGCAGCGCCGCAAGGCCGATGCCAGCGATCCGGGCCACGTGGCGGCGCCGATGCCGGGCGTCGTGTCGACGCTGGCGGTGAAGGCGGGCCAGACGGTGAAGGCGGGCGACGTGCTGCTGTCCATCGAGGCGATGAAGATGGAAACGTCCATTCACGCCGAGCGCGACGGCACCGTCACCGAGGTTCTCGTCGCCGCCGGCGCCCAGATCGACGCCAAGGACCTGCTGGTGGTGCTCGGCGAATAAGGGCTAGGCCCCATTGCACTAAAAAGGGGTGGCCGGCGAAAGCCGGCCATCTCATATTTCCGGGGGGGCGCGCCCCGTTGCTGCTGAAACTCGTTCAGCCGCGAAGCGCCGTCGCGAGCTCGTTCCAACTGGTCTTGTCGGGCGCCATCAGGAGGCCTCCGGCCCTGAGATCGGGACGATAGGGAGAACCGTCGAGCAGAGCGGAATGGCCACCGGCTTCCCGGTGGATCAGCCAGCCGGCGGCCTGATCCCACGGTGACAGCTTGTGGTAGTAGCAGAAGTGAATGCGGCCATCGACGAGCAGCCGCATCTCCTGCCCGCCGCAGCGGTAGTTCATGATTCCCCAGGTACGTCCGAAGCCGCCGAGCAGCCGCTCTCGTTCCTCTGGCGAGGCATAATACCAACCGGCGCAGCCCTGCATGTCGGAGAGCGGTGCGGCCGGCGCCACATGGAGCGGCCGGTCCGGCCGGCCTTGACCGACGAGGAATGCCCCGCCGCCGTCGATCGCGCAGGCGGCGTCGCCACGGACCGGATCGTAAATGAGGCCACCCTTCACCTCGCCATGCTCGATGACCGAAATGATCACAGCGAAGGCGGGGACGCCGTTGGCATAGTTGAAGGTTCCGTCGATGGGGTCGACCACGACGGCGCGCGGCGCATCCATCAGCCGGTCGATCAGCGTCGGCTCCCGCTCCATGACTTCTTCGCCGACGAACAGGAAATCGTCGCCCCAGGCGGCGCGGACGCGCTTCTCGATCAGTGCCTCGGACGCGATGTCGGCCACAGTGACGAAATCGGAGGCATGCGCCTTGGTCTTGATCTCGGCGGCGGTAAGATTGGCGAAATGCGGCATGATCTCGATCTCGGACGCCGCCCTTGCGGTGGCGACGAGGAAATCGATGTCCTGACGGGTAACAGTCATTGCAAACTCCGAATTATCTGCAGCATGGAATGCACCCAAAGGGCGACGGGAGCAAGACAAACGGCCGACGCCAACTCTTGCATTTCGCTCCGCTTCGCCCAACTTGTTCAGGGAATTGGGAGAAAAGCCGTGCGGGCTATCGGACACCTCATCGGCCCGTTCTGGCGGGCCGCCCTGACCTTCAGCGCCGCCGACGGCTGGGCCATTGCCTCGCACGTTGCCCTGTCTTCCCTGATGGCTCTCTTCCCGTTTCTGATCTTCCTCACGGCCATCGCCGCCTTCTTCGATCTCAGCGCGCTGTCGGCAACGGTGGTGGCGTTGATTTTCGAGAGCGTGCCGGCCGGCATCGCCGGTCCGATCGCCGACGAGGTGAAGAACGTGCTGCTGGTGCCGCGTCGCGACGTGCTGACCATCGGCGTAGCGCTGGCGCTGTGGTTCGCCTCGTCCGGCGTCGAGGCGATGCGCGTCGGCCTCAATCGCGCCTACGGCATGGTCGAGAACCGCAACTTCATTCTCCTGCGCCTTGAGAGCATCGGCTTCGTGGTTCTGGGAACGTTGACGTTCCTGACCATCGCCTTTCTGGTGGTGCTGGCGCCGGTGGCATGGAAGACGCTCGTTCATCTGGTGCCGGCGATCGAGGACCTCGCCTGGCCGCTGACTTTCCTGCGCTTCGGCCTGACCTTGCTGATCGCTGGCGGCGGCCTCGTCGCATCGCATCTCTGGTTGCCGGCCGGTCGGCGGGGCATCGCCGAGATATTGCCCGGCGTCGGTCTCACGCTCGCGGCCTGGATCGCCGGTGCCTACGGCTTCTCGCTCTACCTCGCCGATTTCGCCAACTACGCCTCGACCTACGCTGGCCTTGCGGGGGTGATGACGGCCATCGTCTTCCTCTATCTCATGGCCCTCATTCTGCTTTACGGCGCAACGCTCAACGCCGCGCTCGTCGAGCGGCGTCGGCGCGTTGCCGAAGCGGGTTCGTCGGAGGAACCATTGACATCCCCCGAGCCATGATGGAAGCCGTAGGCTGCGGTGATGTCGCCGGACCGTCCGGGTCCGCGGCCACCGATGCCAACCATTGACTTTTCCGTCCGGTCGTCTTGTCCGGACAATTGGGAGACAGCCATGTACACGCTCGAAATCGCCGGCATCGCGATCGCCACCACCGACGCCGACGAGGCGGAAGCGCGCGAAATCTTCGAAAGCGAAGATTTCCTCGACGACATTCGCGGCTTCACGAGCGCCGGCAGCCCCGTGTGGGACGGTGTTTCCGCCTTCGTCATCCGCCAGGCCACCGAGGACGAGGTCGACGCCTTCAGCGAGATCGACGATATCGAGGATGATATCGAAGGCGAGGATGGTGACGAGTTCGACGAAGAGGGCGCCAACATCATGTTCCTCGTCGATATCGATCAGTTCGACGACGAGGGGGAATGAGACCGGCTTCGTTCGAAGCGGCCGGCGCCGTGTCCGCAACAGCGCGAATTGGATTCGACGCGCGGACGGGGTTCACTGGATGCCACGAACATACGGGCGGCGGCCTTGCCGCCGCCTATCCGGTTGCGTCTTTCCCTGATCGGCCGGAGCGGCGCCATGGCCGGCGCCGGCCCGTCCGGGGCGACGGGAGTTGTCGATGAAGCGCGTGATGGAAGTGCTGAAGGAGGCGCGCCTCGATGAGGCGGCCGACCTGGCCGCCAGCGGCAGCAGGCCGGAAGTCGCCAGCCTTTTGAAGACCCTGTATGGCAAGGGCGCCGCCGAGGACGTGGTTGCCTATACGGCGAACGAACTGGTCGCCTTCGCCGAAGGGGCGATGTCGAGCCTGTCGCTGAGGGTGCCGGGCATCCACTCGATCCGCATCTACAACCCCACGTGGGACGAGGAAGCCAGTCATCGCAGGGAAGTGACGGTCGTCGACGTTCTCAACGAGAACATGCCATTTCTCGTCGACTCGGTCATGCAGGAACTGACCGACGCCGGCATCGAGGTGCGCCTGATGGTGCACCCGATTCTCTCCGTGGTGCGCGGCATGAGCGGCCGCCTCCTGTCGATCGGCGACGATCCGGATGCCAATCGCGAGAGCTTCATCCACATTCACATTGCCCGCCTACCCGATGCCATCGCCGCGGCCCAGCTGGAAACGCGGCTCGACGGCCTGCTCACCGAGGTGCGCGCCGCCGTCGACGACTGGCCGCGCATGCAGGCGCTGGTCAAGTCGGTGATCAACGTCTACCGGCACACGCCGCCGCCCTTGCCGCCGGAGGCGGTGGCGGAAGCGGTCGAGTTCCTGAACTGGCTCAACGCCGATAATTTCACCTTCCTCGGCCTTCGGGAATATGCCGTCGGTGCCGGTGGAAGCAGCGCCGAACCAACCTCGCTCATTCCCACGGGCGGCTACGGTTTGCTGCGCGATCCGGAGGTGCGGGTGCTGCGGCGCGGCCGCGAAATGGTGCAGGTGACGCCGGAGATCACCGAGTTCCTCAGGCAGGCCGAGCCGCTGATCGTCGCCAAGGCCAACGTCAAGGCGCGCGTCCATCGCCACGCCTATCTCGACTACATCGGCATCAAGCGCTACGACGCCCATGGCCGTCTTGTCAGCGAAATTCGCCTGCTTGGGCTGTTCACGGCGTCGGCCTACACCCGCTCCACCCACTCCATTCCCTACCTTCGACGCAAGGTGGGAACAATCATGGCCAGCGCCGGTTTCGATCCGGAAAGCCATTCGGGGCGAGCGCTGCGCAACATTCTGGAAAGCTATCCGCGCGACGAGCTGTTCCAGGTGGACCTCGACACGCTTCTCGATTTTTCGCTGGCCATCCTGGAGCTCGGTGAGAGGCCGCGCATCCGGGTCCTGGCCCGCCGGGACAAGTTCGACCGTTTCGTCTCTCTTCTGGTTTACGTGCCGCGCGACCGCTACAACACGGACACCCGGCTCGCCATCGGCAACTATCTCGCGGATGCGTTCGACGGTCGCGTCTCGTCGGTCTACCCGGCGTTCCCGGAAGGGCCGCTCGCCCGCGTTCACTACATTATCGGCCGTGACGACGGGCCGACGCCCGCTGTTGCCCAGGCGGAACTGGAAGCGGCGGTCGCCCGCATCACCCGCAATTGGTGCGACGGCTTCGCCGACGCCTGCCGGGCGAAGTTCGGCCCGGCGCGCGGCCGCAAGCTGATCGAGCTCTATGCCCGCGCCTTCCCGGAGGCCTATCGTGCGAGCTATTCCGCCGAGATGGCGGTTGCCGACGTGGCCCTTCTCGAACTGTTTGCTGGCGATCGCTGGACGGCGGTCGACCTCATCGGCGGTGGCCTGCCGTCGCCCCGCGTCTCCATGCGCCTGATGAGCCGCGGCGGACCGGTGCCGCTTTCGGCCCGCGTGCCGGTGCTGGAAGCGATGGGCTTCACGGTGCTCGAGGAAAAGACCTTCGAGATCGGGCGTTCGGGCGAAACCATCGTTTTGCACGACATGGCGCTTCGTCGCGCCGACGGCGTCGACGTCGACCTTTCCCGCGATGGCAACCGGCTGAAGGCGCTGTTCATGGCGGTCTGGCTCGGAAGGGCCGACAGCGACCGGCTCAATGCGCTGACGCTCGTTGCCGGCCTGGGCTGGCGCGAGATCGCCATGCTGCGGGCGCTCGCCCGCTACCTCGGCCAGGTCGGCCTTGCCCATGGCCACGCCTACGTCGCCGAGGCGCTGGTGCGCAATGCGGGCGTCGCAACGCTCCTCGTCGCACTGTTCAGCGCCCGCTTCGACCCGACCTTCGCGGGGGATCGCGCGGCCCGGCTCGCGGCGTTGCGCGGCGAACTCGAGGCGGCTCTCCGAGAGGTGCCGATCCTCGACGACGACCGCATCCTTCGCCGGCTGGCCAACCTGATCGAAGCGGCGACCCGTACCACCTTCTTCCAGATCGGTGTCGACGGCGATCCGCATCCGGTGATGGCATTCAAGTTCGACGCCGCGCGGATCGACGGCCTGCCGGCGCCACGACCCTTTGCCGAGATATGGCTGCATGCGCCCGACGTCGAAGGCGTTCATCTCCGCTTCGGCAAGGTGGCGCGCGGCGGTCTGCGCTGGTCCGATCGTCCTGAAGATTTCCGCACCGAGATCCTGGGTCTCGTCAAGGCGCAGCAGGTCAAGAACGCGGTCATCGTGCCGGTGGGTGCCAAAGGCGGTTTCGTCGCGCGGCGCATCGCTGCCGGCGCCGATCGCGCGGCGGCTGGTATCGCCGCCTACGAGCGTTATGTCGGAACGCTGATCGATCTCACCGACAACATCGTCGAGGACGCCGTCGTGCCGCCGGTCGATACCGTCCGCTACGATGGCGACGATCCCTATCTCGTGGTGGCGGCCGACAAGGGCACGGCCAGTTTTTCGGACGTCGCCAACCGCATCGCGCTGTCGCGCGGTTTCTGGCTGGCCGACGCCTTCGCCTCCGGCGGTTCGGCCGGCTACGACCACAAGAAGATGGGGATCACGGCGCGCGGCGCCTTCGAGGCGGTGAAGCGGCATTTCCGCGAACTGGACCTCGACGCGGAGGTCGATCCTTTCACCGCCGTTGGTGTCGGCGACATGTCGGGCGACGTGTTCGGCAACTTCATGCTGCTGTCGCCCTCCCTGAAGCTCGTCGCCGCCTTCGATCACCGGCATATCTTCATCGATCCCGCTCCCGACGCCGAGGCGGCGCTTGCCGAGCGGCGGCGGCTGTTTGCCCTGCCGCGTTCGAGCTGGGCGGACTACGATGCGACGAAGCTGTCGCCCGGTGGCGGGGTTTTCTCGCGAACGCAGAAGTCCGTCGCGCTTTCGGCCGGGGCGCGGGCGGTGCTGGGTGTCAAAGCCGACGCGCTCAGCCCCGACGAACTCGTCGCCGCCCTTCTCAGGGCGCCGGTCGATCTGTTGTTCTTCGGCGGCATAGGCACCTTCGTGCGCGGCGGTGACGAGAGCAACCTTGACGTCGGCGACCGCATCAACGATGGCGTCCGCGTTTCGGCCGGCGACCTCCGAGCCCGCGTTGTCGGGGAGGGAGCCAATCTCGGCATGACGCCGAGGGCACGGGTCGATTTCGCTCGGCGCGGCGGCCGCATCAACTCCGATGCCATCGACAATGTCGGCGGTGTTGCCACCTCCGACGCCGAGGTCAACATCAAGATCGCATTCGGCCGGGCGATGGCAGCCGGCCGGCTGGAGCTTGCCGAGCGCAATGAGTTGCTCGCCGGCATGACCGACGACATCGCCGCCAGCGTGCTGCGGCTCTGTCGCCGGCAGGTGGTGGCGTTGTCGGTGACGCGCGCGCGCGGCTCCGGCGAACTGCCGCGCCTGATGCGTCTGTCGGCCGTGCTTGCGGAGCGCGGGCTGCTCGATCCCCGGCGCGAGGGGCTGCCCGACGAGGTGGCCGCCGGCCGTCTGGCCGCTGCCGGCGAAACCTTGTCGCGGCCGGAAACCGCGATCCTGATGGCGCATGCCAAGCTGATGCTGTCCGACGAGCTTCTGTCGGGGCGGCTGATCGACGATCCGGCTCTCAACGACTGGCTGAACCATGCGTTCCCGCCGGCCATGCGGGCGCGCTTTGCCGAGGATATTTCCGCTCACCGTCTGGCCCGCGACATTCTCGCCACCCGCATTGCCGGCGCGGCGGTCGATGCGGCCGGGCCGACTTTCGTCAGCCGACTTGGTGATGAAGCCGATGTCGACGCCCAGGCGGCGGTGCGTGCTCTGGTCGTGGCGGCGGCGGCTTTCGGGACCGATACGGTAACGGCGGAAATCGATGCCCTTGAGGGCAAGGTTACCGGTGCCGTCTGGGTGGAGTTGCGCCGTCGCGTCGCCGACTTCCTGACGGACGCCGCCCTGTGGGTGGCGCAGAACGTGAAGGCGGAAGGCGATCTGGCGTCCTCCATCGAGCGGTTGGCCGGGGGTGTACGCAGCTTCCGTGACAGCGCGCCCGCCGGCAAGGTCGATTCGGAGCTTGTTGCCGCCGGTGTGCCGGAGCGGCTGGCGATGCGGCTTGCCAGCCTGCCGGCCGAGCTCGGAAGCCTCGACCTGATCGTCATTGGCGAAGAGGTTGGCCGCGCCGTCGACGAAGTCCTGCCCGTGATGGTGGCGATCGACGAAGCGATCTCTGCCGATCTCGTCGGTCGTCTGGCTGGGTTGGTGCGGCCGGCCGATCTTTACGAAGGACAAGCGGCGGAAATTGCCCGCCGCAGCTTTGCGTCCTCCCGTCGCCGCATCGTCGCCCGGGCGATCGCCGAGGGGGGCGCCGATCTGTGGACCACGGCGCGCGAAGCGCGAATCGGCCGCCTGAGACAGCTCATTGGCGATCTCCTCGTCGGACCGCCGACGGTGGCCAAACTGACGGTGGCGGCCGGTCTCGTTGCCGAGTTGGCCGAATGACGGTCTTCGAGGTCCCGTTTCCTCGTTGCATTCGGGGACTGCCGGCGCAATCATGACGGTGACGTGACGATCGCGGCCGGAGGTGCGCTTGAGCGGCGAGATCAACGAGGAGGCGGGTGAACCCGCAAATCTGGTTGCGTTGGCGCGCGAGACCGCGCCGACGCCAGCCGACCCCCGACCAGCGGTCCGGGAGGCTCCCTATGTCGCCTTCGACCGGCACGAACTCTCCGAAATCCTGAAGGTCTACGGCCGCATGGTGGCGGCCGGCGAATGGCGAGACTACGCCATCGACCATCTCTCCGACCGGGCGGTCTTCTCGATCTTCCGCCGGTCTTCCGAAGTGCCGCTCTACCGGGTCGAGAAGAATCCCAAGCTGGCGCGCCGGCAGGGAGCCTATTCGGTGATCGCCCAGACCGGCATGATCCTGAAGCGCGGCGGCGAGCTGGCTCGCGTGCTGCGCGTCATCGACAAGTCGTGGCTTTCCGTCGCCGAATGATCGTCACGGACACGGATTGCCGAAGCGCTGATGCAAGTCGTCGACGGCCGACTGCATGTCCTCGGTCCAGGCAAACTCAGCGGCGGCGAGGTTGCTCTCCAACTGGTCCTCGGCGCTCGGCCCGATGATCACCGAGGCAACCGTTGGCTGGTTCAAGGCGAAGGCGACGGCAAAGGTCACCGGATCCGCTCCGAAGCGGCGGGCCAGATCGACATAGGCGGCGAGCGCCGCGTCGGCATGTGGCTTTTCATAGCGTTGCAGGCGGTTGAACAGCGCCTTGCGGCTGTTTTCCGGCAGCGCGCCGTTGCGGTACTTGCCGGTGAGATAGCCCTGTGCCAGCGGCGAATAGGGCAAGAGGCCGACCTCCTCCCGCAGTGCGATTTCCGCAAGCCCGCCCTCCCATGTGCGGTTGACGAGGCTATAGGCGTTCTGCACCGACAGGGGACGCGGGCCGATGCCCTTCTCGGCGGCGGCGATGAAGCGCATCAGGCCGTATGGGCTTTCGTTGGAGAGACCGAAGTGCCGGATCTTGCCTGCGGCGATCAGCTCGGCGAAAGCGGCCGCGGTCTCCTCGATGGCCGTTTCGTCGGCGGCTGGAGCGAAGGGCTTGAAGCGCGAGGGAACGGTGCCCCAGTCGGAAACGGCGCGGTCGGGCCAGTGGATCTGGTAGAGGTCGACATGGTCGGTCCCGAGCCGGCGTAGCGATTTCTCGACCGCTTCGAAAATCTGGGCGCGGGTCAGCCGTGTCGGCGAACCATCATCGCGAAACCAGTCATTGGCGCTGCGCCCGCAGACCTTGGTGGCGAGAACCAGATCGTTGCGTCGGCCACGCGCGGCCAGCCATTCGCCGATGATCGTCTCGGTCGCGCCCTGCGTCTCGCGTTTGGGCGGCACCGGGTACATTTCGGCGGCGTCGAGGAAGTTGATCCCGAAGTCGACGGCGCGGTCCATTATGGCGAAAGCTTCACCTTTCTCGGTCTGTTCGCCGTAGGTCATCGTGCCCAGGCAAACGGGCGTGACGAAGAGATCGGAGCGGCCGAGACGACGTTTCTGCATGAGATTGCCTTTTCCGGGATCAGTCTATGTCGGGCAGGAGAGCCAGGAGGTCGGTAACGCCGACGTCGACGCCGGCCTGGGTAAGCAGCGTGGTGACCTGGCCGCGATGGTGGGTTTGGTGATTGAAGATGTGCGACAGCACCGACGACAGCAGCTTGCGCCGTTGCGTTCCATCCGTCCGGCTGTAGGCGAATGCCCCGGCGAGATCGGCATCCGTCAGCCCGTCCACGAACCCGACGATCATGCGGTCGATCCGCTCGCGGGTCGGCCGAAGATGGGAAAGATCGTCCGATACGACGAAGCTGACACTGGTCGGACGCGGCAGGCCGGTCAGATCGATGCGCCCGGAAAAGGGAGGATGGGCGGCCAGCCGGCCGAACCAGATGAGATCGGCGGCAACGAGGTGGTTGAGCGTGCCCAGGATGGAGCCGAAGAAGGCGCCGCGGTCGCGGGACAGTTCGCTCGCCGTCAGCCGCTCGGCGGCGGAGTAGACCTTGGTGTTCATCCAGGCATTGTAAGGCGCCATCAGGCGGAAATGATCGAGGCTGCTCACGATGGTTCTCCCCAACCGCGGTCTTGCCAGGATGCCTTTGCGCGACCTCCGTGGCTAGTGCTTCTCCAGCGATACGAGAAACCGCAGGACGGGACCGAGCCTTGCCGATCCGGTCCCAGTCCTCGATTCCGCTACGCTAGCTTTTGCTTTTGATCCGTTCGATCAACGCTTCGACGGACGGCAGGATGCGCTCGACGATGATTTCGACGCCCGCGGCGTTCGGGTGCATGTGGTCGGCCTGATTGAGGCTGGCGTCACCGGCGACCCCGTCGAGGAAGAAGGGATAGAGCAGGGTGTCGTGCTTCTTGGCGAGGTCGGGAAAGATCGGATCGTACCGGGCGCCGTAATCCGCGCCGAGGTTGGGCGCCGCCCGCATGCCGGCGAGAAGCACCGGGGCTCCGGTTTCGGCGAGGCGGGACAGCAGTTCGTCGAGGCTTTCGCGGACGAGCGCCGGATCCTGGCCGCGCAACATGTCGTTGGCGCCGAGTTCGACGATGATGCCGTCGGCGCCGTCGGCCAGCGCCCAGTCAAGACGGGCAAGGCCATCGGCCACCGTATCTCCGGAGACGCCGGCGTTGACGATCTCGACGTCATGGCCGCGCTTGACGAGCGCCGCTTCCAGCCGGTCGGGGAACGCGTCCTGGGCGAGAACGCCATAGCCGGCGGTCAGACTGTCGCCGAGCGCGACGATACGCATGGGTTTGGCCTCCGCGCCGGCAAGACCGGCGAAGAGGGCGAGAACGAACACGAATATGCGATGTCTCACGGCCTTTTGACCCGGCTTGCAATGGTTTCTGGGCCGACCATATGACAGGCTCGGGCTTTCTTCGGCAAGCCCTGCCGATTTCACGACTGTCTGAACCGCCGGAACCGAAAGCTCGCCCTTGCCAGATCCTGCCATTGCTCTCTCCCAGGTCGATCTCAGTCTTGGCAGCGGTGCTGCCCGCGTTCACATCCTGAAGGGTCTGTCGTTTTCCGTCGACGCAGGCACCAGCGTCGGCATCGTCGGCCCATCCGGTTCGGGCAAGTCGACGCTGCTGATGGTTCTTGCCGGTCTCGAACGCGTGGATGGCGGCACCGTATCGGTGGGCAACGAGCGGCTCGATCGCATGAACGAGGACGCTCTCGCCCGGTTCCGGGGGCGTTCCGTTGGCATCGTCTTCCAGTCTTTCCATCTGATGCCGACCATGACGGCGCTGGAGAACGTGGCGGTGCCGCTGGAACTGAGCGGCCGGCGCGACGCCTTCGAGCGGGCGCGGGTCGAACTCGAAGCGGTCGGCCTCGGACACAGGCTCGACCATCACCCGGCGGAACTGTCCGGCGGCGAGCAGCAGCGCGTGGCCATCGCCCGGGCTCTGGCACCCGAGCCGTCGATCCTGATCGCCGACGAACCGACCGGCAATCTCGACGCCGATACCGGCCGCGACATCATTCGCTTGATGTTCGAGGCACGAGCCCGACGAGGCGCGACGCTGGTGCTGGTCACGCACGATCGTGCGCTCGCCGACGCCTGCGACCGTCGCATCGTCATGCGCTCGGGCGAAATCGTCGAGGACATCAGGGCGGGGGTGACGCCGTGAGCGGCCGCTCGCCGGGCTGGAGGGTTGCCGTTCGCCTCGCCACCCGTGAAGCGCGCGGCGGTCTGTCGGGCTTTCGTATCTTCATCGCGGCCATCGCGCTCGGTGTCGCCGCCATCGCGGCCGTCGGCTCGACCAGCCGGGCGATCATCGAAGGCATCTCCCTGCAGGGGCGGGAAATTCTCGGTGGCGACATCGCCGTCCGCTTTGGCGGCGAGGTTCCGCCCGAGGCGGTCGTCTCGACGCTTGGTGCTCGCGGGCGGCTGTCGACGGTGACGCTGGTCAACTCGATGGCGCGGCGGATCGACGGTGAGGCGCAAGCGCTTGCCCGCATCAAGGCGGTCGACGGCGCCTATCCGCTCGCGGGAGAATTCCGCCTTGAGGGCGGCGGCCGGCTTGCCGACGCCCTGGCGCCAGCGGCGGACGGATCGATTGGCGTCGTCATCGAGCCGATCCTTGCCGACCGTCTCGACGTGAAGGTCGGCGACCGCATCGCCATCGGTCGCGCGACCGCCGAGGTGCGGGGGCTGATCGAAAAGGAACCGGATCAGGTTGGCACCGGTGTCGCCTATGGGCCACGCGTGATGATGAGCCGGGAGGCGCTCGTGGCGACCGACATCGTCCAGCCGGGCAGCCTCGTTGCCAACACCGTTCGCCTCGCACTGCCCGATGGGACGACGGACGATGCCGTCGCCGCTGTCGCGGCCGAGATCAAGGCGGCCCAGTCCGACAGCGGCCGGACCGTTTCCTCCCGGCTCGACGCGGCGCCTGGTCTTGAGCGCAACGTCGACCGCTTCTCGCAGTTCCTGACGCTGGTCGGGCTGACCGCGCTGATCGTCGGTGGCGTCGGCGTCACCAATGCGGTGAAGGCGTTCATCGAGCGCAAGCGCGATACCATCGCCACGCTGAAGGCTGTGGGTGCGCCGGGCGGCTTCGTGGTCGCCATCTACCTGATCGAGATCGGCGTCATCGCCGGCATCGGCGTGGTGCTGGGGCTGGCCCTGGGGCTCGTGCCCCCCTTCTTCGCCGGTGGGCTGATCGCCGCGGCGCTGGAACTGCCGATCGAGATTGGCGTCTATCCCGGCGAGCTGCTGCTTGCCGCCGCCTATGGTTTTCTAACCGCCTTCGCCTTCGCCATCTGGTCGCTCGGCCGGGCGCACGACGTGCCGGTCAGCGCGCTGTTTCGCGAAAAGGTGGCGCCGGAGCGGCGGCTGCCGCGCCGCGTCTATGTTCTGGCGACCACGGTCGCAGTCCTGCTTCTCGCCGCGCTTGCCATCGTCTCTGCGGCCGATCGCTTCGTGGCGGTGATCTTCGTCCTGTCGATGGCGGCGATCTTCATCGTGCTCACCGGCGTGGCCGGCCTGATCCGTCGCCTTGCCGGCCGGTTGCCGGCGGTAGGTTCGGCGGAGTTCCGACTGGCGCTGCGCAACATCCACAGGCGCGGCGGCCTGACGCTGTCGGTGGTGCTGTCACTCGGCCTCGGGCTGACGCTGATGGTGACGCTCGCCTTGATCGACACCGGGCTCAGGCGGCAGCTCACGTCCACGTTGCCGGAGAAGGCGCCCACCTTCTTCGCGCTCGACATCCGTTCGAACGATCTCGACGCCTTCTCGCGCCTGATCGAGACCACGGTGCCGGGCACCACGCTCGAGACTGTGCCGATGCTGCGCGGACGCATCACCGCGCTGAAGGGAACGCCGGTCGACAAGATCGATGCGCCCGAAAGCGCGCGCTGGGCGCTGTCCGGAGATCGCGGCATCACATTGTCGGCCGAGCCGCCGGCCAACTCGACGCTCGCGTCCGGCGCCTGGTGGCCTCGCGATTACAAGGGCGAGCCGCTTGTCTCCTTCGAGGACACGTTGGCGCGCGAGTTCGGTCTGTCGATTGGCGACACTGTGACCGTCAACGTGCTCGGCCGCGAGATCACCGCCAAGGTGGCCAGCACGCGCAAGGTCGAATGGCAGTCGCTTTCCATCAACTTCGTGATGGTGTTCTCGCCCAACACTTTCGCCGGCGCACCGTACTCGGTGCTATCGACGGCGGCTCTGCCGCCGAGCGGCGACGCGGCCATCGACCGTGGCAACGAGGGGCGGTTGATCCGGGCGGTGGTCGCCGCCTTCCCGACGGCCACCATGGTTCGCGTCAAGGACGTGCTCGCCACGGTCAACGATCTGGTCGGTTCGCTGACGCTGGCCATCCGTGCCGCCGCCTCCATCGCGCTCGCCGCCTCGGTGCTGGTCCTGGCCGGGGCGCTCGCCTCCGGTCACCGCCAGCGCGTCTACGACGCCGTGTTGCTCAAGACCTTCGGCGCGACGCGCGCGCGCGTCCTTCTCGCCTTCGCGCTGGAATACGCGGCGCTCGGCTTCCTCACCGCCGTCTTCGCCTTGGTTGCCGGCACGGTGGCTGCCTGGGGCGTTCTTCGCGGCATCATGGACGTGCCGGTCGACCTCGATCCATGGGTTGCCATCGGTGCCGTGGCCGTGGCGCTTTTCCTGACCATAGGCCTCGGTCTTCTGGGAACATTCAGGGCACTTTCGGCCAAGGCGGCGCCCGTTCTGCGGAATCTTTAAATCTTCGTCATGTTTGACGGACTCGCCGTGCGTGCCCTTGAGCTTTCATCGGGGTACGCCCATATTGTCTTTTCGAGCAGGGGAGGCTCGCTTCCCCCGCGAATCCGCATTTCCAGAGAAGGATCGACGCCCCAATGGCATTCCCTGAACGCAACATCCCCTCGGGCTACGGTTCCCGGGCCTATTCCGCGGAGATCGATCAGGGTCTCCGCAGCTACATGCTGTCGGTCTACAACTATATGGCCATCGGCCTCGCCGTGACCGGCGGCGTTGCGGCGCTTGCCGCCAATGCCTCCGTGGCGAGCTGGGATCCGATCACCCTCACCTCCTTCGGCGCGGCGCTGTACACGAGCCCGTTGCAGTGGCTGGTGATGCTGGCCCCGATCGGCCTGGTGCTCGTCTTCTCCTTCGGCATCCAGAAGCTGTCGATGCCGGTGGCGCAGGGCCTGTTCTGGGCCTTCGCGGCGCTGATGGGCCTGTCGCTGTCCTCGATCTTCCTGGTCTACACCCAGCAGTCGATCACGCAGGTGTTCTTCATCTCCGCGGCCGCCTTCGCCGCCCTCAGCCTCTATGGTTACACGACCAAGCGCAATCTCAGCGCCATGGGCTCGTTCCTGATCATGGGGCTGTTCGGCCTGATCATCGCCTCGCTGGTCAACATCTTCATGCAGTCGTCCGCGATGGAGTTCGCCATCTCGGTGCTCGGCGTCGGCATCTTCGCCGGCCTGACCGCTTACGACACGCAGACCATCAAGGAAATGTACTTCGAGGGCGACGATAGGACGACCAGCGGCCGCAAGGCCATCATGGGCGCCCTCAACCTCTACATGGACTTCATCAACCTGTTCATCATGCTGCTTCGCCTGATCGGCGACCGTCGCTGACGACAACAGGACGTCCCATCGGAAACGCGGCGCCGGGTTCATCCCCGGCGCTGTTTTCGTTTGAGGCCGGGCGATGGGCATGCGATCTAGGGCGCGGGCGCACTGCCGCGCCACTATCCCTCCGGATCCGACCCATGCTGACCATTCGTCCCGCCCGCGCCAGTGACATCCCGGCGATTGCCGCCATCTATCAGGACGCCGTTCGAACCGGCACCGCTTCATGGGAACTCGAACCGCCGACCGAGGCGGAGATGCTGAAGCGCTTCGAGACCATCACCGGCGGTGGCTATCCCTACCTGATCGCCGAGATGGGCGGCGGTCTTGCCGGCTATGCCTATGTCAGCGCCTATCGGCCGCGTCTTGCCTACCGTTACACGGTCGAGAACTCGATCTATATCGATCCGGCCCGGCAAGGGCAGGGTATCGGCAAGCGCCTTCTTCAGGCCCTGATCGATGATTGTGCCCGGCGCGGTTTCCGGCAGATGGTGGCGGTGATCGGCGACAGCGGCAATGTCGGCTCGCGCAAGCTGCACGCCGCCTTGGGCTTCACGCTGGTCGGCGTCGCGCCAGCCCTCGGCTACAAGTTCGACCGCTGGCTCGACCAGGTCCTGATGCAGAGAGCGCTCGGTGACGGCGAGACTTCGGCGCCCGGCGAGCTCTCGCGAAGCTGATCGCAACAAAAAAGCCGCCGCGAACGGGTCGCGGCGGCCGAAAGCATGCGGTTTGCTCAGGCGGCCTTCTTGGGCTTCAAGAGGCCGCGGTTGATCAGCACTTCGGCGATCTGGACGGCGTTGAGCGCGGCACCCTTGCGGAGGTTGTCGGAAACCACCCACATGGTCAGGCCGTTCTCCACCGTGATGTCCTCGCGGATGCGGGAGATGTAGGTGGCGTCTTCGCCGGCCGCCTCATACGGGGTGATGTAGCCGCCGGGCTCGTGCTTGTCGATGACGAGGCAGCCGGGCGCCTCGCGCAGGATCGAGCGGGCCTCGTCGGCGGTGATCGGGTTGTCGAACTCGATGTTGACCACTTCCGAATGGGAGACGAACACCGGAACGCGCACGCAGGTGGCGGTCAGCTTGATCTTCGGATCGAGGATCTTCTTGGTCTCCGCCGTCATCTTCCACTCTTCCTTGGTGAAGCCGTCTTCCATGAAGACGTCGATGTGCGGAATGAGGTTGAAGGCGATGCGCTTGGGGAACTTCTTGGCTTCGACCGGGTCGGAGACGAAGATGGCGCGGGTCTGGGTGAACAGTTCGTCCATCGCGTCCTTGCCGGCGCCGGACACCGACTGGTAGGTCGACACGACCACGCGCTTGATGTGGGCCTTGTCGTGCAGCGGCTTCAGCGCCACGACGAGCTGGGCGGTGGAGCAGTTGGGATTGGCGATGATGTATTTCTTGGTGAAGCCGGCGACGGCATCGGCGTTCACCTCGGGAACGACCAGCGGCACATCCTCGTCATAACGCCAGGCCGAGGAGTTATCGATCACGACGCACTTCTGCGCACCGATCTTCGGCGACCACTCCTTGGAGATCGAGCCGCCGGCCGACATGACGCAGATGTCGATGTCAGAGAAGTCGACGTGCTCCAGCGCCTGCACCTTCAGCGTCTTGTCGCCGAACGATACCTCGGTGCCCTGGCTCCGGCGCGAGGCGACGGCAATCACCTCATCGGCGGGGAAGCCGCGCTCGGAGAGGATCGAAAGCATTTCGCGGCCCACGTTTCCGGTGGCACCGACCACAGCGACCTTGTAACCCATGTTGGACTGACCTTCTGAAAGTGTGGCGTTGCGCCGTAACAGTCGTCCCCCGCCTTGCTTGGCGGCCGGTCGCTCTTCAGTCTGTCAGGGAGACGTTCGAGGAGGCCACCAACCGCCTCCTCTGACCCCGAGGAGGACGGTACGGGGCGAGGAAGCGTCGATCACGTCGTGGTCGTTTTCGTCGTCGCCGTTTTCGTCATGGCACGTCCGGCCGGGGCGAAACCCAGCGCGAAGACAGCCTGACGGGAACCACTCGCGAACGACATGGACCATTCCTCTCTCGAATGCTGGGCTTTATGGCTGAAAGGGCAGGGCTGGTCAAGACGAATCGGGGTGGGCGCCTTGGTGCCCGCTCCCCCCGCGCATTTGGCTGGCGAAGGATCATGTTTCCGCCTCGGCGAGCCGATCTCCGGTGTGTGCGTGTTATTCCTTACTCGGAATAGATGCATGGGTCTCCGCAAAACAATCAATCTTTTACCGCTTGGTTGTAGACCTTGCGACAATTCCCGTCTGTGGGAGCCGTGATTTCAAGGCGAGGCGAGCATGTCGCTGTTCGGACGCAAGTCTTCCTCCGAGAAGATCAAGATCAATTTCTTCGATAGTACACCCGATGCCGTTCTGGTCATCGCCGACGGCAAGTTCATCGAGTGCAATGCCGCAGCGGTGAAAATGTTCGGCTCGTCTTCGAAAGCCGCCTTGACCGCCAGTACGCCGGCGGCGCTTTCGCCTCCCACCCAGCCCGATGGTCAGCCATCAGGCACCAAGTCCGAGGCGATGATCCGGGAGGCCATGGCCACGGGTCACAAGCGCTTCGAGTGGATGCATCGGCGAGCCGATGGCAGCGACTTTCCCGTTCTCGTCACCCTGATCCTGTCAAAGGTCGAGGGGCGGCCGGTGGTTCTCACCAATCTCGCCGATCTCTCGGACGCCCTGCGCGAGCGGGAGGCGCGGCGGGAGGAGGAAGCGCGAAGCGCCAAGGCCTCGGTTCTTCAAGAGCTCACCTCCGAGTTCGATCGCAACGTCTCCTCGGCGCTGGGCACGGTGGGGCATGTTGCCGACCAGCTCGAATCGTCGTCCCAGGCGATGTCCGGCTCGGCCGACCTGACCAACCGCCAGCTTACCGAACTGACCGCTGCGTCCGAGCAGGTGTCGGCCGCCGTCGGCATCGTCGCGGAATCGGCGGGAGAGCTGTCCGCGTCGATCGCCGAGATCGGCCGCCAGGTCCATCAGTCGAGCAGCATCTCCAGCGCCGCCAACGAGGAGGCGCGCCACACCAACGACATCGTCAAGGGGCTTGCCGAAAGCTCGGCCAAGATCGGCGAGGTGATCAGCCTCATCAACGGCATCGCCAGCCAGACCAACCTTCTCGCCCTCAACGCCACAATCGAGGCGGCGAGGGCCGGCGAAGCCGGGCGCGGTTTCGCGGTCGTCGC
>NZ_CATNLY010000033.1 GCF_950100655.1 Pleomorphomonas sp. T1.2MG-36 | reverse complement strand
TATACCCGGCCTACATCAAAACCCGGAAATTTCTCGGATCGATGATATGGAAGTCATCGGATATAAAGTCTCTCAACTTAGGCCATTGGCTTGGTAAAGTTTTCCGGAAGAACACGTTCACCGCATCTACGAAATCGGCGAATCTTTCATAATACTTGTTGTGGGTGACCGATGTGTGCATGACGCGCCATAATCGCTCGATCGCGTTGAGATTGGGCGCGTAGGGTGGCAGGAATCTGAGATCAAGCCTTTGTCCGTGCTCGACCATCCATGCCTCAA
>NZ_CATNLY010000032.1 GCF_950100655.1 Pleomorphomonas sp. T1.2MG-36 | reverse complement strand
GATCTCTCCATCGCGCCGTGATTTTGCGATGCTGCTGCATCATGCCGCTTCGAGCGGCCACCCCGCGTACTCCAGCTATCTCCCGCTCATATCACGCTGTCATCCTTGCGAAGGCGAGGACCTCAGGCAGGTAGAGCGAGGGGGTCTTATCAATCTCCCTCGGTTCATGGAGCCCTATATCGGCCGCTCGTTTCATTCTGCCCGAGGTCCTCCTTGGACTCACGATTGAAGTGCAACACCTGGTAAGGTGTTGCTGCGATGGGACAACATTACTCTCAGCTCTCGTTGCGGGAGCGAATGACGGTCGACCTTCTCCACCGGGAAGGGCTA
>NZ_CATNLY010000031.1 GCF_950100655.1 Pleomorphomonas sp. T1.2MG-36 | reverse complement strand
TGGGGTGGCCGTTCAGCATGGACAGCGGCTGCATGTAGGTCTTGAGCTGGGCCTCGGGGAAGTAGCCGGCCTGGGCCAGCACCGAGTAGAAGGCGCCGGTGCAATGCCCCTTGCTCATGATGAACCGGTCGCGGTCCGGATGGCGCGGCTCGTTGGGATCGTAGCGCATGACGCCGAAGTACAGCGTCGCCAGGATGTCGGCTGCCGAGAAGTCGCCGCCGGGATGGCCGAGCCGGGCCTCGTGCACCATCGTGAAGGCGCTGCGGCGAATGCTCAGAGCCCGGGCGCGGACCATGTCGATCCTGTCGATATCAGATGAAATAGGCCACGACCCACCAG
>NZ_CATNLY010000030.1 GCF_950100655.1 Pleomorphomonas sp. T1.2MG-36 | reverse complement strand
CATGGAAGCCGAAGGCCCGCCACTTGTCGTCGAGCGGATCGAGACCGTTGGTGGCCTCGGTGCGGTCGCCCTGCTGCAGGCGGTTGCGGTCGACGATGACGGTGAGGCGGTTGAGCTTGCGGTGGCCGGCGGCCATGGCCGCCTCCCAGTTGGAGCCTTCCTGCAGTTCGCCGTCACCGGTCAGCACGAAGGTCCGATAGTCCTTGGCGGCAAGCTTGCCGGCAATGGCGACGCCGACGGCGACGGGCAGTCCGTGTCCGAGCGGTCCGGTGTTGGTCTCGATGCCCGGCAGGTAGTTGCGGTTGGGGTGGCCGTTCAGCATGGACAGCGGCTGCATGTAGGTCTTGAGCTGGGCCTCGGGGAAGTAGCCGG
>NZ_CATNLY010000029.1 GCF_950100655.1 Pleomorphomonas sp. T1.2MG-36 | reverse complement strand
ACATCAGGAGGTGATGCTCAGACCGACAGGATCCATGTTGGGGGAACTTCAGCAGCTGTCTGGTTGCTGGGAAAGAATGCATTTTGCAAGGCGCACGCCTGGCGTGAAGGTCTGCAGCTCGAAGCCGACAGTATTCGATTTGTGCAGACGCATGCCCCAGGAGTCCCCGTCCCAGAAGTTCTTTTTTCGTGGATCGACCGCGACCTGAACAGGACCTTCCTCATCACTAGGCGAGCCAAAGGACGAACGTTGGAGCAAGCCTGGGCCCAACTGACCTCCCCACAACGCACGCTTCTTGCCCAGGATGTGGCTCGATTCTGCGTTGCATTGGCGGTCAATACTTCCTCCCGCTTCGAAACGGTCAATGGATGTGGCGTTTGGGAGTCCAGGCTCATGGAAGA
>NZ_CATNLY010000028.1 GCF_950100655.1 Pleomorphomonas sp. T1.2MG-36 | reverse complement strand
TGTCCAGACTCCCGACGGTGCGGCCTCATTCACCGCTTCTTCTCAGGTTGAGCTGGGGGGATATCTGTATGATGTGCGTAAAAATGGGACCAACTGGGAACTTTACGCTTCCGGGACAGCTCCGGAGCCGGCTCCTGATCCAACACCAGATCCGGCTCAGCCTCCCGTCGTAAAACCCTCTCCCGCGCCTAAGCCAACCACGACCGCAGATGCTGGCGGCAATTATCTCCACGTCGGTTATCTGATGAACTATGTCGAAAACCGCACGCTGATGCAACGGATGGGCGACCTGAGAAATCAGAGCAAGGAAGGTAATATCTGGCTTCGCGGTTACGGGGGAAGCCTGGACTCTTTCGCCAGTGGCAAACTGAGCGGCTTTGACATGGGTTACAGCGGTATACAG
>NZ_CATNLY010000027.1 GCF_950100655.1 Pleomorphomonas sp. T1.2MG-36 | reverse complement strand
CTAAACTTCCTCGGTCTGCCCTGCCTGGCTGGCGAAGGAATGTCGTTGTATCCCCAGATTGGTAATCCGTATTTCTGGTCTTCTTTTGCCAGATAGCTGGCTATACGTCTCAGGCTGTCGATGGCTTCGTTGTTGTGATATTCAACAACATTGTTAATATTGTCCTGATGATATTCCTGTGGCCTGCATCTCTGGTATTTGCCCTCACCATGGGTAATCTGTTGCCACAGCACTCCCGCCTGTAAAATAAATGGGAATGATTTCTGATGCTCCTGACCATTAAGATAAAAAATCGCATGGGCATGTACCTCTCCTTCTGATGTCCATTCCAGCACCCAGAAACAACCGATAACGCCTGGAAGGTTCATCATCGCCTGAGTGAGCTCTCTGAGATCATCCTGTATTTCTGC
>NZ_CATNLY010000026.1 GCF_950100655.1 Pleomorphomonas sp. T1.2MG-36 | reverse complement strand
CAAGGAAATGGGCAAACGCCACCCAACCATCGGCAATAATGTGGTGATTGGGGTTGGAGCCAAGGTTTTGGGCGCAATTACGATTGGTGAAGGCGCTCGCATCGGCGGCGGCGCAGTTGTGCTCAAACCAGTGCCTGCCTATTCAACGGCGATAGGCGTGCCTGCCCGGGTGGTCGCAACCCGCGACCCACAAACTGGCCAAACTAACCGAGTCGAAATGTTGCCCGACCCCGAGGGCGCAATGTTGCGTTCATTGCACGAATCAGTTCAACATTTGAATCAACGGGTGATCGAGCTTGAAAGCGCTATGGGCAGCCAAGCCTATCATATTGCCGCGCTCAGCGCCCAACGCACCAATGGCGACGATCCCTTCGATTGCCTCGACGATTTGCAAAGCTACGAGATGGAATAC
>NZ_CATNLY010000025.1 GCF_950100655.1 Pleomorphomonas sp. T1.2MG-36 | reverse complement strand
CGTCCGCAGCAGCAGTCTGCGCCAGCAGCACCATCCAATGAACCGCCGATGGATTTCGACGACGATATCCCGTTCTGATCATTATTCATGTCGAATTCTCAGTATCGTTATAAGACCCCGTGAAAACGGGGTTTTTTGTCAGTTTATCTCCCGCAAAGTAAATAAACCTACATACTTTTCAATAAGATAATTAAATTGCCTGTGATCAAATCGTAGGTGGGATTATCGGTTATCCTGCGTTCGCAACTTTCACCCATTAAGACTGAACCTTGCCGGGCTTTTCAGGGAAACACGATCAGCCTGTCAGCGAACATAAGGAAATTAGAATGAACAAAGCCATTTTAATGCCGGTTGATATTCTGGCGATGGACCTTTCTGACAAAGCGATTGCCTGGGCCGATCACATGCTCAATAG
>NZ_CATNLY010000024.1 GCF_950100655.1 Pleomorphomonas sp. T1.2MG-36 | reverse complement strand
AGTTGTCGATAGGGCTTGTAGCTGAGACTGCTGCACAAGCTATGCTTCAGAACGTCAGTCGAGAAGAACTACTTTCTGATTTCGTTGTACAGTCCGTGGTACCTGGGGTTGATATTATTCCTGCGTCAATAGACGATGCGTTCATGGCAGAGAGGTGGAAAGAACTATGCAATGAATATCTACCTGGTCAAAATATTCATGCCGTCCTCAAAGAGAATATTATAGATAAATTGAAGCATGACTACGATTTTATCTTCGTGGATTGTGGCCCACATTTAGACGCGTTTCTGAAAAATGGTATTGCTGCTGCAGATCTACTTTTAACCCCCCTCCCCCCAGCGACTGTGGATTTTCACTCCTCACTTAAATATATAGCAAGCCTTCCAGAGCTTATTGCAAAGATAGAGGAAGATGGTCAGGAATGTAAGC
>NZ_CATNLY010000022.1 GCF_950100655.1 Pleomorphomonas sp. T1.2MG-36 | reverse complement strand
ATGGAGCAGATGTACTCCACTACGCGCGCGGAGAACGCGCAGATAAGCAACCAGGTACAGCGCTTGAGCGCTCAGGTGCAGAGTTTGAGCGAGCAGCTGCACCGGTTAGCGCGATGATTGCCGGCGAACTGGCACAGCGGGAGGCGCTGGAACTAGAGCAGCAGCGCCAGAAGCAGCTGAAACGGCCTTATAACGGTCCAAAAATGGGCTGAGCCTCATCAGCTCAGCGTGGTTTTCTGCCGGCAAAGATTCGTGACCAGAGTCCTCTGGTCTTTTCCTGCTCCAGTTGCTCTCTCAGTCGTTTTACTTCCTCCTGCAGCTGCCGGCGCTCGTCTTCGCCGCGCCGGCGTTCTTCTTCACGTGCCGTTTTGTCTTCAAGCATCAGCGTGACGGCCTGCTTCAGCTCTGCCAGCTCGTTGCGGACCGTTTC
>NZ_CATNLY010000021.1 GCF_950100655.1 Pleomorphomonas sp. T1.2MG-36 | reverse complement strand
GCGGAATACAGTTCAACCGCCGGGCGAAGGAGGGATTCCATCACGTACTTGTCGCTCATATAAAAGCCCTCCCCTGGAACAGAGCAAAAGTTTTATCATTGAGTTTGAGGAATAAATGAGCAGAATCTGTGGCCTTGCGGAATACGGCTAGAAATAAATAAAAGAAAAGAAATAACCCAAACATCAGCAAAGAAATCAATACAGACCGGAATATGAAAATCCGGAAAGAAACCAAAAGCCACACCGAACCAATAAACGGTAATGTTGATGTGGAAAAATTCATCTGTATTACCTCTTTTTTAATGGCCGGAGAACATGTTCAACGGATTCACCAGACAGCAGTAGCAAAAGGGAAGACCCGCTTATGAGCAAAATTTCCGGGTAATCACTGAAATACTTAAAACTGATAAAACCTGTTCGTCCTGTGTGTACA
>NZ_CATNLY010000020.1 GCF_950100655.1 Pleomorphomonas sp. T1.2MG-36 | reverse complement strand
GCTTCTCCCCCGCGACGCGGGACTGGTTCACCGGCGCGTTCGCCGCCCCCACCGCGGCGCAGGCCGGCGCGTGGAGCGCGGTCGGCTCGGGGCAGCACGCCCTCGTCGTCGCGCCAACCGGCTCGGGCAAGACGCTCGCGGCCTTCCTGTGGGCGCTGGACGGGCTGCTCGCGCCCCGCGCGGGCGAGCCGGTGCCGCAGTCGCCGGTCGAGCGCTGCCGGGTGCTGTACGTCTCACCGCTCAAGGCTCTCGCCTCCGACGTCGAGCGGAACCTGCGCTCGCCGCTGGTCGGCATCCGGCAGGCCTCGACCCGCCTGGGGCTGACCGCACCGGACGTCACCGTGGGCGTGCGCACCGGGGACACCCCGCCGGCCGAGCGCCGCGCGTTCGCGACGAAGCCGCCGGACATCCTCATCACGACGCCGGAGTCGCTGTAC
>NZ_CATNLY010000019.1 GCF_950100655.1 Pleomorphomonas sp. T1.2MG-36 | reverse complement strand
CTATGGGGTGGCTTATTCTGTTTCCCGCAGTTTGCCAGTGAAGAGGAATTACGGGAATGGCTGGCACAACGGCATGTTAACGCTGATAATTTGACCCAACTTAACGCGTTTCGCCATACCTTCAGCCATTTCCATCTGGATATTGTGCCTATGTGGCTTACTGTGTCCTCATGCGGTTCATGCATGGATGAAGGCAACGCGCTCTGGTATAACTTAGCGCAACCGCCATCCGTTGGCCTGGCGGCTCCGGTGGAGCGTTTATTACAGCAGTTACGTACCGGTGCCCCCGTTTAACGCACCGGACGATGAAGAGGATGAGTTATGAGCAGAACGATTTTTTGCACTTTCCTGCAGCGTGAAGCAGATGGACAGGATTTTCAGCTGTACCCGGGCGAACTGGGAAAACGCATTTATAACGAGATTTCAAAAGAAGCATGGGCGCAGTGGCAG
>NZ_CATNLY010000018.1 GCF_950100655.1 Pleomorphomonas sp. T1.2MG-36 | reverse complement strand
CAGCTGATTGGTGAGGCGCTGGGAGCCAGAGTCTGCCAGAGCCCGGAGAAAGAGATTGGTCACTATCCCATCACCCTGAGCGAAGCAGGCAAGCAGCATCCGCTGCTTGCCCACTTCGGATCTCCGCTCACCGTCGGTCACTGGCACAACGACATGCCAGGGCTTACCGATCAAGCAACGGTACTTGCCGCAAGCGTTGGGTGTCCACGGCAGATAGTGCAGTACGGCAATTTCGTCTATGGCTTCCAGTGCCACATGGAATTTACCGCCGAGGCGGTGGAAGGGCTGATCCAGCACTCTGAACAGGAGCTGGCAGAAGCCAAAGGGAAGCGTTTTATTCGCTCGAATGCGGAAATGCGCGAATGGGATTACCGGGAGATGAATGAAAAGCTCTGGCAGTTCCTGGATCTGCTGGTGAAAAAACGCCAGAGTTAGTCCACATAGCCCGGCCAGGGC
>NZ_CATNLY010000017.1 GCF_950100655.1 Pleomorphomonas sp. T1.2MG-36 | reverse complement strand
GTATATTGTCGGCCAGGATAAACCGCGAAAATTTGAAGCGCTGGCGGAAAAACGCGGTGTGCGTAGCAATGTGCATTTTTTCTCTGGGCGCAATGATGTCGCGGAGTTGATGGCCGCAGCCGATTTATTGCTGCACCCGGCCTATCAGGAAGCGGCAGGAATTGTTCTGCTGGAGGCCATTACCGCAGGTCTGCCGGTGTTGACCTCTGCCGTCTGTGGCTATGCGCATTATATTGCGCAGGCTAACTGTGGTGACGTTATTGAAGAGCCCTGGCGGCAGGACGCGTTGAACGACATTTTACGTAAAGCGTTGACCCAGCCGTCATTGCGCGCCGCGTGGGCAGAAAACGCACGGCATTTCGCGGATACGCAAGATTTGTACAGTCTGCCGGAAAAGGCGGCGGACATTATTACAGGTGGTCTGGATGGTTGAATTGAAAGAACCGTTAGCCACATTATGGCGCGGTAA
>NZ_CATNLY010000016.1 GCF_950100655.1 Pleomorphomonas sp. T1.2MG-36 | reverse complement strand
GATCGCATCATGGACCAATACAACGACTGCCCACGAAAGATCCTTGGCTACAGCACCCCGGCCGAGGTATTCAAAGACTTCCTCACTGTTGCGCTTCAAACGTGAATCCATCCTCTGCCTTCGCAAAGGATGACAGTTAATTGATATGAAACAAATAGATAGAGCGTTGTGCGTGGGATGCGAGGTTGTCGCTTGCTATTGAGGCAGGCGATGCGCTGGACGAGTTCGCGCGCCGCTTATCCCACTGTTTCCTCTATATAAATTGTCATCCTTGCGCAGGCGGCTTGCATTCGCGCGCGAATGCAAGGTGGATCTCGGGCCGGAAAGGGCGGGGCATTGATATCGGGCGACCTCGGGGATTGGAGTGCGATATCGGCCTGGAGTCATGTTCTGCCTGAGGTCCTCTGCCTTCGCAGAGGATGACAGTTAATTGATATGAAACAAATAGATAGTGCGTTGTGCGTGGGCTGCGAGGTTGTCGCTTGCTATTGAGGCAGGCGATGCGCTGGACGAGTTCGCGCGCCGCTTATCCCACTGTTTCATATATATAAATTGTCATCCTTGCGCAGGCCTCTTGAATTCGCGCGCGAATTCAAGGTGGACCTCAGGACGAGATTACTCCTCGGCCCATATCCCGCTCCATGAAATGAGGGGAGACCGATATCAGCCCCTCGCCCCGTCCTGCCCGAGGTCCTCGCTTTCGCAAGGATGACAGATTTATATTAATGAAAACAAATATATAGCTTGTCTTCCTGCACGAAGGCCGCTTGAATTCGCGCGCGAATTCAAGGTGGACCTCGGGCCGGAAAGGGCGGGGCATTGATATCGGGCGACCTCGGGGAATGGAGCGCGATATCGGCCTGGAGTCATGTTCTGCCTGAGGTCCTCCTTGGACTCACGATTGAAGTGCAACACCTGGTAAGGTGTTGCTGCGATGGGACAACATTACTCTCAGCTCTCGTTGCGGGAGCGAATGACGGTCGACCTTCTCCACCGGGAAGGG
>NZ_CATNLY010000015.1 GCF_950100655.1 Pleomorphomonas sp. T1.2MG-36 | reverse complement strand
GCAGAGGATGGATTCACGTTTGAAGCGCAACAGTGAGGAAGTCTTTGAATACCTCGGCCGGGGTGCTGTAGCCAAGGATCTTTCGTGGGCAGTCGTTGTATTGGTCCATGATGCGATCGATTTCGCTCGGAGGAATGGCTTGGAGATCTGTGGTGCTGGGTAGCTGGCGACGCATGCGGCCGATGGCGTTTTCGATGCCACCCTTCTGCCAGGGCTTGTGTGGATCACAGAAGTAAGTTGGCAAGGAAAGCTCCTCTGCGAGGCGGTAATGGCGTGCGAACTCGCCGCCGTTGTCAAAAGTAACGGAGGCGCGCAGCGGCTCGGGCAGGGCTGCGAAGAAGGCAACGAGCTTGCCTGCGACGCCATCGGCAGTCTTGTCGGGGATGGGCTTGACGATGGTGTATCGGGACAGTCGCTCGTGGATGATGAGCAGAGCCCTGTTGCGTTTGCCGAACAACATGAGGTCGGTCTCCCAGTGGCCCACGGCTTGCCGTGTGGCGACCTCGGCTGGACGTTCAGAGATGGAAATCCTGTTTTTGATCAACAGGCTAAGGCTTCCGCCAGACCCGACGAAATGGCCGCGACGATGCTTGTGACGGGGCAGCTTCCGGTACCAGGATGGGTCCGGCTGGCGCGCCCGGTGGTAGATGAAACGATAGATGGACTCGTGGCTGATGATCGTGCGACCTTGCTCGCGCGCCAGCCGGCCAGCGATCTGCTCGGGTGACTGTCCCATCGCAAGGCGTTTCTCGACGTCGGCCGCAAGGTCCGGCTGGCGCGCCAGCTTGAAACGGGTATCCCATTGTCGTCGTCGGGCGGCCAGACGGTGTGCCCGCTCGCCGTCGTAGGGGCCGGACCACCGTTTGGTCGGCTTGGCATTGCGCCTGAGCTCGCGGCTGATCGTCGATGCTGATCTCTCAAGCCGCGCCGCTATGCTTCGCACCGATAGCCCTTCCCGGTGGAGAAGGTCGACCGTCATTCGCTCCCGCAACGAGAGCTGAGAGTAATGTTGTCCCATCGCAGCAACACCTTACCAGGTGTTGCACTTCAATCGTGAGTCCAAGGAGGACCTC
>NZ_CATNLY010000014.1:1852-4388 GCF_950100655.1 Pleomorphomonas sp. T1.2MG-36 | reverse complement strand
AGCCCTAGGTGTTTGATCCCAGGCTTTGATGGTGCATTATTTTCCCAAGCTTGGAGGGATGCACTATGGGCCAGGTTCTACACGGCAGCGCCACAACGACAGAGGCAGTCCGTCGAGCGATACAGCATAGTCAAGAGAGCCTGAGAGCGTTGGCCAAGCGCTACGGGATCAATCAAAAGACCGTGGCGAAATGGAAGAAGAGGACCTCGACCGCTGATCTGCCGACCGGACCGAGGGAGGCCCATTCCACAGTGCTGTCGTTGGAAGAGGAGGCGGTCATCGTTGCCTTCCGGCAGCACACGCTGCTACCGCTTGACGACTGCCTCTACGCGCTTCAGCCGACGATCCCACATCTGTCGCGATCATCATTGCATCGCTGTCTTGAGCGCCATGGAATCTCGCGACTGCCCGACGTCGATGGCGATAAGCCCGGCAAGAAGAAGTTCAAAAGCTATCCGATCGGCTACTTTCACATCGATATCGCCGAGGTGCAGACGGCCGAGGGCAAGCTCTATCTCTTTGTGGCCATTGACCGGACTTCCAAGTTTGCCTTTGTCCAGCTCCATCTCAAAGCCGGCAAGATGATCGCGGCGCAGTTCCTGCGCGATCTCATCGCTGCGGTTCCCTACGCCATCCACACGGTGCTGACCGACAATGGTATCCAGTTCACCAACCAAGCCCGTCACAAATACGCTTTCCACCACATCTTCGATCGGGTCTGCGACGAGAACGGCATCGAACACCGCCTCACCAAGCTCAAGCATCCCTGGACCAACGGCCAAGTGGAACGGATGAACCGCACCATCAAGGACGCCACCGTCAAACGCTTCCACTACGACGATCACAACCAGCTGCGACAGCACCTCCAGGACTTCATCAACGCCTACAACTTTGGCCGCAGGCTCAAGACCCTCAAGGGCCTCACACCCTACGAGTTCATCTGCAAACGATGGACCTCAGAACCGGAACGATTCATCATCGACCCAACCCATCAAACGCCGGGACTGAACACCTAGGCCTTACCAAAGAGCTCAGAGATCGGCTCGTTGCCGCCTGCGGGGATGACCTCGCTGGCCTTCGCGACCGAGCGCTCATTATGGTCGGTTATGACACCATGTGCCGCCGATCGGAACTCGCCGCCTTGCGGCTCGAAGATCTGACTTCGCTTGGCGATGGGAGCATGCTGGCATTAATCCCACGAGCCAAGAACGATCAGTTCGGCGACGGTCGCGACGGATTCGTATCGGCACCTGCGGCCAAGGCGCTCAAGAGATGGTTGGAAGCGGCGAAGATCTCCAAAGGATGGCTATTTCGACGCATTCGCAAAGGGTGGATCGGACCAGACTCTCTTCATCCGCATTCGATCGGGCGCATGCTGAAACAGCGCGCCATTACCGCAGGATTGCCGGCCGAAGTCGCCAATCGTCTCTCTGGGCATTCGATGCGTGTGGGCGCCGCTCAAGATATGGTGGCGAACGGCGCTGGCATCCTACCGATCATGCGGAGCGGCGGCTGGAAGTCAACCAACGTGGTGGCGCGGTATGTGCAGAGCGTTGAGTTGGCAAAACTGGCGAGCTGGAGGAGGTAATCAGGATTACCTCTCCCCTCCGTTTCAACCGAGTCTGAAAACACCCAAACGTGATCGACACAGAGATGTGCCATCAAGAACCGGTGAGCCAACACAGTTTGGATCTAGTTCAAGGGGCTCAGCCGGGAGCTGCAATTGCCAATATACTCGTTAAAATCAAATATTTAAGTGAATCCCCTAACAAATAGACAATGTCTCGCGCCTCTCAGCGTGGTCCAAACTTTGAGGCGCATGCGTCCTTCTTGATTGCCAACAGGCAATGAGGGCTTTACCCTATGTTCGTTTTTTGGGTTACCGTCGGCTTCGCCTGAATTGCTGCCTATTACAAAAAAATTGGAGGCGTCATGCGCACCCTTAGAATTCTCCTTGCATCATCGGCCCTTGTTTTCGCTGTGAACGGTTTCGCTCAAGAACGCACCGATGCGGCACCTCAAGTTGATATCCAGACTCTGACTGACACGATCAAGGCCTCTCCCGCTTCGTCAGAAGCGAAGGTGGCGCTACAACAGTTAGAACAAGTCGCCGACACGGGTAACGCAGGCGCTCTTTACCAGCTTGGCGACCTTTACAGCCGTGGCGGACCGGTTCCCGTCGATGGAACCAAGGCCATCGATCTCCTGCAGCAGTCCGCAGACGCCGGAAACCCCGGAGCCTATGTCCGCCTCGGCGAGCTCTATCGCGACGGTACCGTGGTGCCTGCCGATGGCGCCAAGGCAGCCGAACTCTTCCAGAAGGCAGCCGATGCGGGGCTCCCCGCAGGCAAGCTCAATCTTGGCTTGCTGCTGGCAAAAGGCCAGGGCGTATCCGCCGACACAGAAAAGGGTCTGACCCTCGTTCAAGAAGTCGCCGACACGGGTAACGCAGGCGCTCTTTACCAGCTTGGCGACCTTTACAGCCGTGGCGGACCGGTTCCCGTCGATGGAACCAAGGCCATCGATCTCCTGCAGC
>NZ_CATNLY010000014.1:0-1818 GCF_950100655.1 Pleomorphomonas sp. T1.2MG-36 | reverse complement strand
TCTTCCAGAAGGCAGCCGATGCGGGGCTCCCCGCAGGCAAGCTCAATCTTGGCTTGCTGCTGGCAAAAGGCCAGGGCGTATCCGCCGACACAGAAAAGGGTCTGACCCTCGTTCAAGAAGTCGCCGACACGGGTAACGCAGGCGCTCTTTACCAGCTTGGCGACCTTTACAGCCGTGGCGGACCGGTTCCCGTCGATGGAACCAAGGCCATCGATCTCCTGCAGCAGTCCGCAGACGCCGGAAACCCCGGAGCCTATGTCCGCCTCGGCGAGCTCTATCGCGACGGTACCGTGGTGCCTGCCGATGGCGCAAAGGCAGCTGAACTCTTCCAGAAGGCAGCCGATGCGGGATCAAGGCAATCACTCGTCAATCTTGCAGACGCTGCGCTTCAGGGCATAGGCCAACCGCGTGACGCCGGCAAGGCAGTTGCCTTACTAGAAAAAGGTATTTCCGAAGGAGATTTGGGAGCAGCTTTAAAGCTCGCCGATATCCTATACAACGGTGAATATCTAGTAGCGGATAAAAATCGAGCACTGCAACTTTACGAGCAAGCAGCCGCTCAAGGCAACGTAACGGCCCGGTATCAACTCGCAATAATTTACCGTGATGGCGGAGTTGGCGTTCTCAAAAATCCTAAGCGAGCGATTAATTTACTTGAGGAAAATTCCAAATCTGGTCATGCTCAAAGTCTTTTGACCCTTGCTGACGGACATATCAACAATAGATTTGGCGTGCTATCAGATGAGAAGATTGGCATTGCATCTCTCCGAAAAGCAGAGACTCTAGGAATCGAGGGCGCAGCGCCGGCCTTGGCAAATGCCTATCTTTATGGCCAAGGAGGCCTTCCCAAATCACCTCAGAAAGCTCTGAAGACTTTGGCTGCTGCGGCTGATGCTGGCAACCGACAGGCCGCACGCGCTCTGGTCGCGATTTACAGGAATGGGCGCAGTGATTTAGTTCCCAAAGCGCCTAAAATGGCGGCTCGCTTGCTAGATCGCTATGCCGCACTCTATGATCCAAACGGTCTACTACAGGAAAAGCTTCTGATAACGGCTGCAATGGCAACTAGCCCCGCAGACTATCATGAAGTATCTCGCTTGGTCTGGGACGCTCCTAGTGCTCTACAGTCCGGCATTTTGAACGGGATGCGCTGGGCCAATGAGAACGCCTTCGTTTACGTACTTCAGGACAAAATGAAAGCAAGCGGCCTCTACAAAGGCCCCCTTAATGGTCTATTGACTACAGCGACGATTAGGTCTTTGGCCAGTCTTTGTGATCAAGGTCCGGCTGGTGATCGCTGCCGGCAAGGCCCGCTAAGCAGTGGTGCAGTTAGAGTACTAGCAATTCAGGCACAGACGACAGGTATGTAATTCTGGCACCGATAAGGATACCTATATAGACTAGAAAGATCGCCGAAGAGGCTCACTCTTCGGCGATTGACGTGATCATAGAGAGAGGAATGGCTGAAAGCCATTAAGGGCCCATCATCCTGCCATAATGGGTTTGAATATATCGCAATAGGCAGCTTACGCCTGAGAGGAGCTATACAGGTTCCTTTCTGTGCGTTTATTTCGCTAGAAGGAAAGACGGCGCCGCCGCTATACTGAAGACCGAGTACTCGCAAAACTTAGAAGATATTTTCCATATTCGCTTTTACCGAGCTTCTTTCCGAGTGTTTCCAGTTGGTTGCAATCGATGAAGCCGTTACGGAAGGCGATCTCCTCGGGGCAGGCGATCTTGATGCCTTGGCGGCGTTGCAGGGTGCCGACGAAGTCGCCGGCTTCGAGCAGGCTGTCGGGGGTGCCGGTGTCGAGCCAA
>NZ_CATNLY010000013.1 GCF_950100655.1 Pleomorphomonas sp. T1.2MG-36 | reverse complement strand
ATCGATGAAGCCGTTACGGAAGGCGATCTCCTCGGGGCAGGCGATCTTGATGCCTTGGCGGCGTTGCAGGGTGCCGACGAAGTCGCCGGCTTCGAGCAGGCTGTCGGGGGTGCCGGTGTCGAGCCAAGCATAGCCGCGGCCCATCAGTTCGACGTTGAGCTTGCCACGCTCGAGATAGGCCCTGTTGACGTCGGTGATCTCGAGCTCTCCGCGCGGCGACGGCCTCAGGTTGGCGGCGATCTCGACCACGTCCCTGTCGTAGAAGTAGAGGCCCGTGACCGCCCAGTTGGACTTCGGCTGGGCCGGCTTCTCCTCGATCGACAGCGCCTTCATGGTGTCGTCGAACTCGACCACGCCGTAGCGATCGGGATCGGTGACGTGATAGGCGAACACCGTCGCTCCCTCGGGACGCGAGGCGGCGCTGGCGAACAGGTCGGTGAGGCCGTGGCCGTAGAAGATGTTGTCGCCGAGGATCAAACAGGATGGCTCGGAGCCGACGAAGTCGGCACCGATGATGTAAGCCTGGGCAAGACCGTCCGGTGACGGCTGCTCGGCGTAGCTGAGCGAGATACCCCATTGCGACCCGTCGCCTAAGAGACGCTGGAAGCTCGGCAGGTCGTGCGGCGTCGAGATGATCAGGATGTCGCGGATGCCGGCCAGCATCAGCGTCGACAAGGGATAATAGATCATCGGCTTGTCGTAGACCGGCATCAGCTGCTTGGACGTCACCAGCGTCATCGGATGGAGCCGCGTGCCCGAGCCACCGGCCAGAATGATTCCCTTCATCAAATGAACTCCTTCAAAATCTCTGTCTCAAATCCAGTGGTGCCAAAAGGCTGCGAGCGTCAGCCGGCGACGAGCCGCCGGACGACCAGCTCGGTGGAGCCCTGCCAATCCGGCAGGCGTACGCCATGCAGCCGCTCGAGCTTGCCGCAGTCGAGCCGCGAGTTGCCCGGCCGCTTCGCTGGCGTCGGATAGGCGCTGGTGGGGATCGGGTCGACCGTGACGGGCTTGCCGCCAAGCTCCGCCGACAGGCGGAAGATCTCGGCCGCAAAGCCCGCCCAGTTCGTCTCGCCGCGGCCCGTCATGTGGAAGGTGCCGCGCAACGCCGGATCGCCTGATGCGAGGAGATTGTCGGCCACCTTGAGCAGGCCGTCGGCGATATCGAGAGCCGAGGTGGGGTTGCCGACCTGGTCGGCGACGACGCCGAGGCTGTCGCGGCTCTCGCCCAGCCGCAGCATGGTCTTGACGAAGTTCTTGCCGAAGGGCGAGTAGACCCAGGCCGTCCGGAGAACGGCGTGGTTGGGCGTCGCGGCGGCCAGCGCCAGCTCACCGGCCAGCTTGGTGCGGCCATAGGCGCTGAGCGGCCCGGTCGGATCCGTCTCGACGTAAGGAGACGGCTTGTCGCCGGCGAACACATAGTCGGTGGACAGATGCACCACCGGCACGCCGAGACGGGAAGCGGCCTTGCCGATCTCGCCCACCGCCGTGCCGTTGATGGCGAGTGCCGTCGCCTCATCGCCCTCGGCGGCGTCGACCGCCGTATAGGCGGCGACCGACAGGATGACGTCGGGCCTGAGCGCCTCGATCGCCGGAGCAATCTTGTCGGTGGCGGTGAGGTCGAGCTCGGGCAGGCCGATCAGCATGAGCTCGATGTCGTCGCGCCGGGCCGTCTTCTCGACGAGCGAGCCGACCACCTGTCCCTCGGTGCCGGTCACCAGAATGCGGCGGGTCATGCCTTCACCTCTTCCGGCTTCAGGAGACCCAGGCGGCTGCCGTCATAGCCCTGGCGAAGCGGCGCCCACCACCAGTCGTTCGTCAGATACCACTCAACCGTCTTGTCGATGCCGCTCTCGAAGTTCTCCTCGGCCTTCCAGCCGAGCTCCGTCTCCAGCTTCGTGGCGTCGATAGCGTAGCGGGCGTCGTGGCCGGGGCGATCGGCGACGTAGGTGATCAGGCGATCATGCGGCGCGCCGGCCGGATGGTACCTGTCCATCAGGGCACAGATCCGTTGGACGACCTCGAGGTTCTTGCGCTCGTTGCGGCCGCCGACGTTGTAGGTCTCGCCGGGACGACCGCGCTCGGCGATCAGGTCGAGCGCGCGGGCATGGTCCTTGACATAGAGCCAGTCGCGGATGTTGGCGCCGTTGCCGTAGACCGGCAGCGGCTTGCCCTCCAGCGCGTTGAGGATCATCAGCGGGATCAGCTTCTCGGGGAAGTGATAGGGGCCGTAGTTGTTGGAGCAGTTGGAGACCACCACCGGCAGACCGTACGTGCGCTGCCAGGCCTTGGCGAGATGATCGGACGACGCCTTCGAGGCCGAATAGGGCGAGGAGGGATCGTAGGGCGTCTCCTCGGTGAACAGCCCCTCCGCCCCGAGCGAGCCATAGACCTCGTCGGTCGACACGTGCAGGAAGCGGAAGGCGGCCTTGTCCTCAGCCGGCAGACCGCTCCAGTAATGCCGCGCCGCCTCCAGCATGGTGAAGGTGCCGATGACGTTGGTCTCGACGAAGTCGCGGGCGCCGGTGATCGAGCGATCGACGTGGCTCTCGGCGGCGAGATGCATCACCCTGTCAGGACGGAAGCTGTCATAGGCGTCAGTGATCGCTTGCCGATCGCAGATATCAGCCTTGAGGAAACGGTGGTTCGGGTGGTTGTCGACGGCGCGCAGCGAGGTAAGGGTGCCGGCATAGGTGAGCTTGTCGACGGTGAGCACCTCGTAGCCTCTGACAAGCACAAGATGGCGGACGACCGCCGATCCGATAAAACCGGCGCCGCCGGTAACGAGAACGCGCATGAAACCACCTTGCGTCGGAGAATGACAAAAAGGAATTGGCCGGAGAAAGGCTCAGCCGGCGTAGACGAAATCGGCGTCGAGCTCTGAAAGAAGCGGCTGCACTCGGTCCTTGGCCGAGAGTATCGCCGTGTCCTCGGCCACCGGCCAGTCGATGCCGAGCGCCGGATCGTTCCAGCGCAGGCCGCGATCATGCTCGGGGCTGTAGTAGTCGGTCACCTTGTAGGCGATGACGGTATTGGGTTCGAGCGTGCAGAAGCCATGCGCAAAGCCCGGCGGCACCCAGAGCTGCTGACCGTTGTCGGCGGAGAGTTCCACCTTCACATGCTGGCCGTAGGTCGGCGAGCCCCG
>NZ_CATNLY010000012.1:900000-984241 GCF_950100655.1 Pleomorphomonas sp. T1.2MG-36 | reverse complement strand
CCATCAAGGACGCCACCGTCAAACGCTTCCACTACGACGATCACAACCAGCTGCGACAGCACCTCCAGGACTTCATCAACGCCTACAACTTTGGCCGCAGGCTCAAGACCCTCAAGGGCCTCACACCCTACGAGTTCATCTGCAAACGATGGACCTCAGAACCGGAACGATTCATCATCGACCCAACCCATCAAACGCCGGGACTGAACACCTAGGTTCGAGACTCAATCAGATCCACCAGATGACGATTGCTGCCAGGTAGCAAGCTGAAGCGAAGTTGGCTGCGAGTTTGTCGTATCTGGTTGCGATGCGCCGCCAGTCCTTGAGGCGACAGAAGCTGCGCTCGATGATGTTTCGTCGCTTGTAGGCGGCGGGATCGAAGGGCTGGATGCGCTTTCTGGTCGGGTTGTTGGGAATGACTGGCCTGGTGCCGCGCTCGATGAGGAAGCGTCGGAGTGCGTCGCTGTCATAGGCGGTGTCTGCGGCGCACAGCAAACTTGGTGGAAGCGGCGCGATGAGGTCCGCTGCAACGGGCGCGTCGCCGCGTTGGCCCGGCGTTACCTTGAGCGCGATGGGGCGGCCGCAACCGTCGACAACAGCATGGATTTTTGTCGTTCTCCCGCCGCGAGAGCGGCCGATCGCCTGGAGTTCGCCCCCCCTTTTCCGCCAGCGGCCGAACGATGCGCCTTGGCTGTCGTGCTGTCGATCATGTGGATGTCGCTAGACCCATTCTCCGCCAGCGCCGCAAACAGACGCCGCCAGATGCCGCGCGCCGACCAGCGGTGAAAGCGGTTGTAGATCGTGGTCGGCGGGCCATAACACTCCGGACAGTCCTGCCAGCGACAGCCAGTCTTCAGGACATGAATGATGCCGCTAATGATCCGCCGATCGTCCTTGCGATGCGCGCCGGACTGATGGGTTGGTAACAGTGGTTCGATCGCTGCCCACTGTTCGATTCAACCTGATCGGCGGGTGCTCTAGGCGGATATTTCGCTGACCTTCAACAGAGGCGACAGGTCCGGCCGGGCGCCGGCGATCAGGGCGGCGCCGAAGGCGGCAAGCTCGGGCTCGCCGATGCGCCGGATCGGACGGTTGAGGGCGGTGGCGCGCAACCGCATCAACGAGTCGGAACGGCTCCAGCCGCCGGTCGCATAAAGCGGCCCGCTGTCGATGCCCGACGCGGCGAGATCGTCGAGAATGTCGGCCGTCACCTCGGTCGCGGCAACCAGGAGCCGCGCGGCAATGCGCCGGGCCTCTTGCGGATCTGCGCCGCCGAGAGCTTCAGCAATGTCCTGGGGCGCCATCATGTCGGTGCGGGCGCCGTTATCGAGGGGGATGTGGTCGGCGGCGAGCAACTCGCCAAGCAGATCGCCGCCGGGCGTGGGAACCCGCAGCACGGCCAGCGTTGCCGAGAACTCGAACACCTTGAAGCGCGCTTCGCGGCTTCGGTGCAGTACGGGAACCGAGCGGACGATACCCGGACGGGGCGGCGCCGGAGACTCGGCTTCCGCGTAGACGACCTCGGCGGTCCCGAGCGAGTCGACGACGGCGCCCGGGCTCATGAGGTCGGCCACCGAGGCGGCAACGGGATGGTCGTGGCCGCCGGCGACGAGGCGCGTTGCGGTCGTCGCCGCACCAGACCGAGTCAGGCGCCCCGGAAGCATCTGCCCGACGATCTCGCCGGCCATCCGCACCGGCGGAAGCGTTGGCGCCTGGGCGGCCAGAAGAAGTTCGGGCAGGAAGGCGCGGCCAGAAATGTCGTAGCAGGCCGTGCGCGCCGCCAGCGTCTCGGACATGAAGGTCTCGCCGGCCCACCAAGCGGCGGGGTAGTCGGTCAATGCGATCCACGTTGCCGGCGCTTCCATCGGTTGATGGCGGGCGAGCCACAGCCATTTGGCTGCCGTGCGGGTTGGCTCGAAGCTGAGCCCGGTGTCGGCGGAACGGTCGCAGGCGGAGGCGAGCCAGGTCGCCTCCGTCTCTGCGCGACTGTCGAACCAGGCAATGGCCGTCGTCAGCGGTCGCAGCCCGGCGTCGACGAGGAATCCATCCTCGCCGACCCCGGCCGCGGCGATGGCGGCGATCGGCTGTCCGCCGGCCGCTGCCTGCCAGGCGTCGACGATCATGTCCTCAAGCGCATGGATGAGAACATGTGGCTCGACGTCGCCGGCTCTCGCTGGTGGATGGTCTTGTCCGAGCCGCGGCGTCGGCCGATGACGACGGGCGATGACGCCGCGCCGGTCATCGACCAGGATCACCTTGATGTTGGTGGAACCAACATCGATGCCGCAGAACAGCTCGGACATCGCACCTTCCTTACCAGTGGCGGGTATAGTGCTGACGCGTGAGGCGCGCCAGTTCGCGGATCGTCTCCTTGGCTTCGGCTTCCGGCCGCTGCCAGACCTTGCGGCCGATCACCAGTCCCTGCGCGCCGGCCCGGATCACCTCTTCCGAATCGGTCAGCGTCGTCTTCGCGTCACCGGACAGCGCGCCGCCGGCGATGACGATCGGGATGCGCAGTTCCTCGACGAGGCGGGCGGTCTCCTCGGCGCCGGGGAAGGTGATCTTGATGATGTCGGCGCCAAGATCGAAGGCAATGCGCGCCACCTCGATCTCCTGCCTGACGACCTCTTCCGAGCGGGGCGCGGCAAGCAGAACCGGCTCGACCATGACCGGCATCTCCCACTTCACCGCTTCGGAGATGACGCGGCCGATGCGTTCGCAGTAGAGCACCTTTTCCTCGTCGGACACGTTCCACGGCAGCAGCAGCTTCACGCAGTCGACCCCGAGGCGAACGGCATCCTCGAGCTGGGCGACGATGGTGCCGGTGCCTTTTTCCGGCGTCTTGGTCGACCAGAAGGCGTCGATGGCCAGCACGCGGGCAAACTGGGATTGCCGCGCCAGCAGGGCCTCGGTGGCACGGACGATGCCGGTGGTCACCATGAAGCCGGTGACATCTTCCTGCATGTAGCTCTTGATGACGTCGACCGGGGCTTCCAAAGCCGGAACACGGCCCCAGACGACGCCGTGGTCGACCGGAACGATCAGTGCCGCCCGATCTTCATGGAAAAGCCGGTTCATGCGGTAGCTCGTCGAGAGCCGGTGGTGGGCCATGGTTCATCTCCTCGTATTTTCTTGAGTCCCGACCGAGCGCGGGGACGGCTGTATCGCCGGACGTTTATGCTCGCAGAACACTATTGTCAGTATTGTACGGACAAAACATCAGTACCTTTTGTGCGGCACGCCGTCAACACCGCTTGACAAGGGTTCGGAGTCGAACGTAATGTCCGTCTTGTCCGTACAATAACGCCAAAACGGCTTGCCGGACCGGAAGCTGCACACTGCGAGCGGGAGGAAGGCGTGAAGAAGCTCATCAACGACGTCAGCGCGGTCGTCGACGACATGATCGATGGTCTGGTCCGGTCGGTCGATGGCCTCAGCCGCATCGATGGCGAGCGCGTGATCGTCCGCACCGATCTCGATGCCGTCCGCTCTTCAGGTCAGGTAACCCTGGTTTCAGGTGGCGGTTCGGGGCACGAGCCGGCCCATGCCGGCTACGTTGGCGCTGGAATGCTGACCGCAGCCGTTTGCGGTGACGTCTTCACCTCGCCGTCCACCGACGCCGTCCTGGCGGCGATCCGCGCGGTCGGCGGACCGAGCGGTGTGCTCCTCATCGTCAAGTCCTATACCGGCGACCGGCTCAACTTCGGCCTCGCCGCCGAGATCGCCCGTGCCGAGGGTATCCCCGTCGAGATGGTCATCGTGGCCGACGACGTTTCGCTGGCGACTGGCAGCGACACTGCCGGACGGCGCGGCATCGCCGGAACGGTTCTCGTCCACAAGGTGGCCGGTGCGGCCGCCGCGGCCGGCAAGCCGCTCGACGAAGTGGCCGAACTGGCCCGGCGGGTGATCGATGCGGTTGGTTCGATGGGCGTCGGTCTCAGTCCCTGCACGGTACCGGCCGCCGGGCGGCCCGGCTTCTCGCTCGCCGACCACGAAGTCGAGTTCGGTCTCGGCATCCACGGGGAACCTGGCGTTCGTCGCGACCGGCTGCAACCGGCTCGCGCCCTGGTGTCGACGGTGATCGGTCGCATCTTTGAAGATCGCGGCATCAAGGCCGGGGACGGCGTGGCGCTGCTTGTCAACAATCTCGGTGCGACGCCGTCGATGGAAATGTCCATCGTGGCCGGTGAGGCGGTTCGCGCCGCCGAGGCGCTCGGCGTTCACGTGTCGCGCATGTGGACGGGAGCCTTCCTCACCGCTCTCGACATGGCCGGTTTCTCGCTGTCGGCGCTGGTCGTCGACGACGAACTCCTCGACCTTCTCGATGCGCCCACGTCGGCGTCGGCCTGGCCCGTCTCGGCCGCGCCGCTTTCTCCTTCCGTGCCCGTTGTTGTACCGACCCCACGCGCCGAAACCACCCAAAGAGCCGGCGAGGGCGATGGGGTGCTGGTTGCCGCCATAGAAGCGGCCGCGAAGGCGTTGATCGCCGACGAGCCTCGTCTCACCGCCCTCGATCAGGCGGTGGGCGACGGAGATCTCGGCCTCAACCTCGCCCGCGGCTCGCAGGCCATTCTGGCAGAGCTCGATGATTACCGCCATCTCGACAGGCCGGCGGCCCTGCGGCGCCTGTCGGCGACGGTTCGTAAGTCGGTGGGTGGCACGTCCGGCGCGCTTTATGCCGTCGGCCTGATGAGTGCCGCCGCGGCGGTCGAGCGCCGGGAGGGCGGCGCTGCCGCTTGGGACGAGGCGCTCAAGGCCGCTGCGGACGCCGTGGCCAGGCTCGGCGATGCCCGCGTTGGCGATCGAACCATGCTCGATGCTCTGGTGCCGGCGGTGGAGGCGCTTGAAACCAAGCATGACGACGCGCGCGGCGCTCTCGCCGCAGCCATTCAAGCCGCCGCTGCGGGCGCAACGGCAACCGCTGCCATCACCTCGCGTCGCGGACGTTCGAGCTATCTCGGCGACCGCGCGGTCGGCCATCCCGATCCGGGGGCGGAGGCGGTGGTCGTCTGGTTGTCGGCCACCGCGGGAGTCATTGCCCCGAAAAACGCCTGACGATGTGAGTTTGGTGCGGCCGTTCTGGAGGTAGCGAACGGCCGTTCCGGAATGCAGACCGCTTGTCTGCCAAGGGCGATGCGACGGCAGTGATCCGCCGTACCGCTCGAAAAAGGAGGAGACCCCAAATGAAGCCAGCAACATATCTCATGGCTGCCGCCGCGTTCGCGCTCGCGGCGCTCCCGGCGGTCGCTGCCGACAAGGTTCCCGAACGTGTCGGCATCACCGTCGGCACGCTCGGCAACCCGTTCTTCGTCCCGCTGGTGGCGGGCGCCAAGGACGCGGTCGTCAAGGCTGCCCCGAATGCCGATGTGACGGTGATCGGTGCCGACTATGATCTCAACAAGCAGGCCACCCAGATCGACAACTTCATCGCTTCGGGTGTCGGTCTGATCATGATCAACTCGGTCGATGCCAACGCCATTTCGCCAGCCATCGCCAAGGCCAAGGCGGCGGGCATCACCGTCGGCGCCTTCGACGTTTCGGCCAACGGTGCCGACGTCACGGTCATGACCAACAACGTCCAGGCCGGCGAGATGGCCTGCAAGTATCTGGCCGACCAGCTGAAGGGCAAGGGCGAGGTCGTCATCATCAACGGCCCGCCGGTGTCCTCGATCATCGACCGCGTCACCGGTTGCAAGAAGGCCTTCGCCGGGTACCCGGACATCAAGATCCTGTCCGACAACCAGGACGGCAAGGCGTCCCGCGATGGCGGCTTCGCCGTCATGCAGGGTCTCCTGACCCGCTTCTCCCACATCGACGCCGTGTTCGGAGCCAACGATCCGACCGCTCTCGGCGCCGATCTCGCTGCCAAGCAGCTCAACCGGCAGGAGATGATCATTGCCGGCGTCGACGGCGCTCCCGATGTCGTCGCCGCCCTCAAGTCGGGTGAAACCCGGATCGTCGCCTCTTCCTCCCAGGATCCCTATGCGATGGCTGCCAAGGCCACCGAGATGGCGCTGGCCGTGTTCCGCGGCGAGAGCCAGCCCTCGGAGCCGGTGCTGCTCGACACCAAGTTGGTCACGGCTGACAACGTGAACAGCTACATCGGATGGGATGCCGAACGCTGACAGGCAGCAACCTGCCGCCGCGGCGCTCCCCCCTGCCGCGGCGGCATTTCTGGACAGCTGACCGATCGGGAGAAAAAGCCGTGAACGAACCGACGGACGGGGCGGCGCCTCTGCTTGAGATGCGCCACATCAGCAAGACCTTCAGCGGCATGGCTGCGCTGAAGGACGTCTCGCTCTCGGTCTGCCGGGGCGAAGTGCATGCGCTTATGGGCGAAAACGGCGCCGGCAAGTCGACGCTGATGAAGATCCTGTCCGGTGCCTATCGCGCCGATCCCGGCGGATCCATCCTGATCGACGGTGCCCTCGTGAGCATCGACGGACCGGAGGCCGGCCGCGCCTCGGGCATCGCCGTCATCTATCAGGAACTGTCGCTGGCCCCCAACTTGACGGTGGCCGAGAACATTTTCCTCGGTCGCGAGCAGCGGCGTGGCGTCTTCACCGACAAGGGAGCGCAGGAAGCCGCCTGTCGCGACGTCCTCTCCCGCCTCGGCCTCTCTTTTTCGCCGTCGACGGTGGTGTCGCGTCTTTCGCTCGGCGAACGGCAACTGGTGGAGATCGCCCGGGCACTTGCCTCCGACGCCCGCATTCTGGTGATGGACGAGCCGACGACGTCGCTGTCGACGCTCGAGACCGAACGTCTCTACGAGATCATCGCCAGCCTCAAGGCCGATGGTATCGGCGTCATCTACATCAGCCATCGCATGGAAGAGATCTACACTCTCTCCGACCGGGTCAGCGTGTTGCGCGACGGCCAGTATGTCGGCACGCTCGCCCGCGACGAAATCACCGCCGAGCGCCTTGTGGCGATGATGGTCGGTCGCGACGTCTCCTCCTTCTACAAGAAGGACCACCGGCCCACCGCCGACCGCCAGACGCTCATGTCGGTGCGCGAGATCGGCGACGGCCGGCGCATTCACGGCTGCTCCTTTGATCTGAAGGCCGGCGAGGTGCTGTGCCTGGCCGGGCTGGTCGGCTCTGGCCGAACGGAACTGGCCCGAATGATCTACGGCGCCGATCCCAAGAGCCACGGGACCGTCGCCATCGATGGCCGGCCGGTCGAGATACACCGGGCGCAAGACGCCATCGCGTCGGGCATCGTCTATCTCACCGAGGATCGCCGTCGGCTCGGCCTGTTCCTCGACATGTCGATCAGCGACAACATCAATATCAACGTCGCCGCTGGCGATGCTCGCTACTGCGGCTTTTCCAACGTCATCCAGGCAAGAGAGCGGGCTGGCCGGGCGATGACCGCGCTGGCGGTTCGGGCCACCGGCATGGCGGCGAAGACCGGAGCGCTGTCGGGCGGCAACCAGCAGAAGGTGCTTCTGGCCCGCCTGCTTGAGACGAAGCCCCGCGTCCTGATCCTCGACGAGCCGACGCGCGGCGTCGACGTCGGCGCCAAGTCCGAGATCTATCGGCTGATCGACGATCTCGCGGCAAACGGCATCGGTGTGCTGATGATTTCGAGCGAACTGCCGGAGGTGATCGGCGTCGCCGACCGGGTGCTGGTGATGCGCGATGGCCGCATTGCCGGCGAGATCACGGCGACGCCCGAACGTCCGATCACGCAGGAAGCCATCATGGCCTATTCGACCGGCGCCGCCGCCATTGACGCTTGAGCAAGCGGAGGAGATTCAGTTGTCCAACACCATCAACACGACCGGCGTCGGCTCGCCGGTGCGCGCCGACCGCCTGCAAACCGCCATCCAGCTGTTCGGCATGCTGCCGATCCTCATCCTGCTTTGCATCGGTTTCGAGCTGCTGTCCGGGCGCTTCATCACGCTCGTCAACCTGTCGATCGTCATGCAGCAGGCGGCGATCAACACCACACTCGCCTCGGGCATGACATTCGTCATCCTGACCGGCGGCATCGACCTTTCCGTCGGGTCGATCGTCGCCGCCTCGGCCATGGTGTCCGTCCTGGGCTCGCTCATTCCCGGCTGGGGCTATCTCGGCATTCCCGCCGGTCTCGGCGTCGGGCTGCTCTGCGGCCTTGCCAACGGACTGCTGGTGGCCGTGGTCAAGCTGCCGCCGTTCATAGCCACGCTTGGGTCGCTGACGGCGGTGCGCGGCCTTGCCCGGTTGATCGGCAACGACACGACGGTCTTCAACACCTCGATGCCCTTTGCCTTCATCGGCAATGGCGCGCTGTTCGGCGTGCCCTGGCTGGTCGTCATCGCCTTCGCAGGCATCTTCCTCTCCTGGGTGATCCTGCGGAAGACGGTGCTCGGAACCTACATCTATGCCATCGGCGGCAACGAGGACGCCGCGCGCCTTGCCGGCATCCGCGTCGCGGCCGTGCTCGTCTTCGTGTACGCCATCTCGGGCATGTTCGCCGGTCTCGGCGGAGTTCTGAGCGCGGCCAGGCTCTACGCAGCCAACGGTCTCCAGCTCGGTCAGGCCTATGAACTCGACGCCATCGCCGCCGTCATTCTCGGCGGCACCAGCCTCGTCGGCGGCATCGGTTCGATCTGGGGCACGCTGATCGGCGCGCTGATCATCGCGGTTCTGACCAATGGACTGATCCTGGTCGGCGTCTCCGACATCTGGCAGTACATCGTCAAGGGCCTGGTGATCATCGCCGCCGTGGCGCTCGACCGCTATCATCGGTCGCGTGGGTGACGTCCTGAGCTCCGGCGCCGCCACCGTTCATTGATCCCTTGGGGCCATGCAATACAAGGAGATGGCCATAAACGTGCCGGCCGGCCACTTTACGGCTGGCTGAAGGTTCCTTGCGTTGGCCTCCAGACACTGCAGGTTCCAGCACAGCCCGCGCGGGTAACACGCACCGATAGGTGGGGCTGTGTAAGAGACGCGTCGCCGGATTACAGGCGTCGCGTCTCGCTTCGTTCCGTTGCCGAAGCCTTACTTGGCTGGCTTATAGATTGGCCGGGATGCGACGAACGCGGAGAAACTCACGCCACCGGACGCCAGGTCGAGAAGTTCGTCGGGCAGTTCGTCCTGAGCGATTTCGGCCGGCAGGACGATGTTGATCTCGCCGGGCTTCTCGTCGATCACATTGATCTTGAAGCCAGGGATCGGGTCGACGCCGAGGAGCTGTTGTAGCGCCTTATGCGGCTCGGACTTGAGAAGGGCGCGAAAATCGCCGTCGGTCTGGGCACGTTCGATCAGCGTTCCAGAAACCTGGTTGCGCACGGCAGTCATGGTGTCGGACATGTTATCCTCAGTGTTCATTTGATTGAAAGAAGGCCGGCTGACTTGGCTGGCCATGTCGACCTGCTAAGCGTCCCCCCGAGACGCCAATGCAAATCGTCTCTTGTTGATGTGTTCGTCCCGCCTCTCGACCGCAGGGGGCAAGCATCATCGAAAGGATCGTTGGGAAAACACCAACTAGGCCACTCTTAGTTTCGCTAAGGTGCCCTCATTTTACTTGGCCGGCTTCTTGTGGTTATCGCCGTACAAGACGAAGGAGGAGAAGCTTACGCCACCGGAGGCCAGATCGAGAAGTTCGTCGGGGAGTTCGTCCTGAGCGATTTCCGCCGGCAGGACGATGTTGATCTCGCCGGACTTCTCGTCGATCACGTTGATCTTGAAGCCAGGGATCGGGTCGACGCCGAGGAGCTGTTGTAGCGCCTTGTGCGGCTCGGACTTGAGAAGGGCGCGAAAATCGCCGTCGGTCTGGGCACGTTCGATAAGCTTTCCGGAAACCTGGTTGCGCACGGCAGTCATGGTGTCGGACATGTTTTCCTCAGTGTTCATTTGCTTGAAAGGAGCTCAGTTGATTTGTTTGGCCAAGTGAGACCAGCGACGCGTCACTTCCAAAAAGCTGGTCTCGCAACGCTTCGCGCCATTGAAATCTTATGATTGTCAGGAAAATGAAGCCAGCGCTGTAACGAGACAAATCGTCTCTCATTGCTGGAGTTTCGTCCCGCCCCTCGAAGTATCGGCCGCTCGCGCTCTCAGAGATGCTTTCCTGACACAAGCACTCGGTCAACGTGATCAGCGTAAGGCGCAAACCTGTGCTCCAGAACACGCCACATCATTGGAAGACCGGAGGAACTTTCAAACACGGCGATCGCATCAGCCCCGTGGAGCTTTTCGATGCGATGCGCCCCTTGTGCGTAGGCGACGAGCAGCCAGCCACGCCTTTGATGCTCTTCATGGATCCAGCCAACCGGAAAGCCCCAGCGGCGTACTCCGGGATGAAACTGGCAGATGACCCATCCGACCACTTCGCCGGTACCGTCGATAAGGATCATCGAGAAGTCCGGGTCGACGGTGTCGTCGGAGAGGCCGATCTGCGTCCACTCTGGTGCCCGCCCGGCCTCGATTTCCCGCAGGATCAAGGCTCTGGGATCGCCGTCATGATCGCGCCATGGCACGATTGAGAGGCCATCGCGGAGCGCACGCTGGACGAGGCGCTCCCGGTCGCGAAACACCTCGCTTGTCTTGCCCACACGGCCGAGGATGCGAATTCGCTCGGGTTCGGGCGCACTCCAGCCGGTGCCGACGAGCAATGCGGCAAAGCTGCCTGCGCCGGGTAGCCGATCAGAAAACCGCGCCGAAACATCCTTGCACCCGGCGTCCCTCAGTCGCGTCTCGATCTCTAGAAGAAGCGAGCGACCCGTTCCCGCGTTCCTATGGTCCTTGGCAACCACCAGCGACCTCAGTTCCGCCTGCCCGGAATCCATGTACATCGTCGCCAGCGCCAGACCGATCGGATTGCCCTTCTCGATGGCTGCCAATCGAAAGGGTCGCATCTGCGAACCCTCGGAGAGTGCCTCCGAGAACGCGGTGACATAGGCGGGAAACGTCAGGTTCCCGAGCTGTGCCATCTCGTGATTGTCGACGAGCCGGAGTTCGACTCCATCCTGCGCCGCGGAGCGGTCCGTTCTGCCGTGATTACGCATAGGCTAGCTGCACCAAGCGGTTGGCGAGCGCCAAGCGCTCGGCAAGGGTTGCGGCGAACAGACGATGGGCCAGCACCGCCAGCTCTGCGTCGTCCGTTTCGAGCCGCTTCAGCGTCTCTCCGGTCAGGCAGAAAAGAACGGCGTCCTCTTCGACGATGACGTCAGCGGTTCGCTTGCCGCCGAGGTAGAAGGCGACTTCGCCGAGAATGGCGCCGGCGGTCATGCTGCGAAGGCGCAGCTTGCGGCCGTTTGCCAGCGTGACCTGCACCTTCACCCGCCCGGATGCCAGGACGAAGACGTCGCTCGCTTCGTCCCCCGCGGAGATCAGCGTCTCCTCAGCCTTCATCTCGATGCGCCGCATGACGGAGATCAGCGCGGGAAGCCGGGGGTGCGGGCCGAGCTCACGGACCAGATGCGCGGCTATGCCGATGCTTTGCCCCGTGTCGCCATGGGCGGCGAGAAGTTCGTCCTCCGCCACCTCCAGGGCATGATCGAGGTCGGCCTCGATGGTCGCTGAAATGGCTCGGCCGCGCGCCTCCCTTGCCCGTTCGACCAACTCCCGGACGTCGGGGGTCGAGGGGGACAGGACCACGCTCACGTTCGCTGATGCCAACATGTTGAAGATCTTGACGAACCCGGCCATCGCCGCCGAATCCATGCCGCTGACGCTGCGGAAATCCATGATCAGGCAGCGCGGCGGAGCCTCCTTGCCGATCCGGCGCTGCACGGCCCTGACGATCTGTTCGACGGTGCCGAAGAACAGATAACCCTGCAGTTCGATGATCTGGATGAGATGACCGTTCGCGTCGAGAATGTGGTTGGCGGTGGAGGAGCGATCCGTCCGGCTGCGCCTCTCGCGACTGCTCGCTTCCAGCCGCACCACGGGCAGACGGGCGTAGTTGTAGACGAAGGTGGCGATCGCGAAGATCAGGCCGAGCGCGATGCCGGTGACGAAGCCGAAGACCATCATCGAGACGACGATCGCCAGCGCCACCGCCCATTCGAGGGTGGGCAAGGCCCGGCGGGACGCGATGGCCCAGTCGTAGACCAGTTCTCCGCCCAGCATGAGCATCAGGCCGGCGGCGACGAAGAGGGGAATCGCCGAGGCCAGCTCGGTGGCGAACGGCAAGGCCAGCGCAAGCACGAGCGCCGCTGCAAGCCCGGCCGATCGATCCCTGACCCCGAGCCGGCCGGCGAGAAGCGTCATCCCCAACCCGGTGAAGCCGGGCGCTCCGCCAAGAACGCCGACGGCGAGGTTGGCCTGGCCCGCGATCTTCAGTTCCGTGTTGGCATCGATATCCCGACCGGTTGCCGCCTCCAGGCCGCTGGTGTTGAGCAGCAGGCCGGCAATGGTGATCAGCGGTATGGCGGCGATGATCGGCAGGATGTGGACGACGACCCGCCAGTCGGCCTGCGTCAGGACCGAAAGGGGGGAGGGCAGGGACAGCCCGGCCTGATCGGGAGGGACCTCGGGCAACCAGTGCAGGTGCCGAGCTTCTTCGAACGACAGGCTGCCGGAGAACACGATCCCGTAGAACAAGCCGATCGACAGGAGGGTGATCGCGGGGGCGACGGCCGGGTTCGCGGTCAATCGCAACCCTGCGCTCATGGCGAGCGCGAAGACGATCGCCGGAATGAGAACGGCGAGGATGGCGGGCTCCACCGTCGAGCGCGCGATGTCCGCCAGGCTCGCTTCATTGCTGATCATCATCAGCGCGCCGTCGATCAGCAGCCAGCCGGACCCCGCCAGAAAGCCGGCGATCACCGAATAGGGCAGGAAGCGGATCAGCACGCCGAACCGGAAGCGCCCCGAGAGGTAACAGAGCGCGCCGGTACCGATGGTGCTGATGGCGAGAATGGCGAAAACCGTCGATATCCGGGCAGCGTCCGTCGCCCCCGCCATGGACGCGGCGGCGGCTGAGACCGCTGCGGCGAGAATGCCGATGTTCGTTTCCTGCACTTGGGCGAGGCTCGCGCGGTGGCCGCTCCGCCAGGCGACATACATGGCCAGTATGACGCAGCTCACGAGCATGACGCTGACGCCCTTGCCGAAGCCGGTGGCGAGCGTTCCGGAGAAGATCAGCGCCGCGAAGGCGACGCTCGTGCCGAGGCTGTCGATGCCGGCGATCAGCCCGAACATGATGGAATGCAGATACTTGCGGATCGCCATGTTGGGGGAGGCCTGGTGGCCGGCTCACAAGGGAGCCCGGCGGGACGGAAGAGCGGGGCAGCAGTGGCGATCCTATAGGTGCGCCGGTTGCCTGAGCAAAACGGCCAAGCCATCATTTCATCCCGCAATACTGGCAATTCGTTCCAGCGACGACGGAAGCTCGACCCGTCGATCGGCGAGTGCCGCGATATCCTCACGATGGGTGGCATAGAGCAGGATGATGTTTCGCCGTCGCGCGGCAGCGACAATCCCCTTGGCGACTTCGGTATCGAGGCCGGACAGCGTCTCGTCGAGGACCAGCAGGTCCGGCTCTTGTGCCAGCACCTGGGCGACCAGCACCTGCTGGAGCAGGCTTGCGGGCATGGCGCCTTCGACCAGCAGCGTTTCGAACCCCATGGGCAACGTGGCGATCGCCGGCGAGAGGCCTGAGTCCTCCGCCGCGCGGCGAATGTCGGCGTCGCTGGCATCGGGAGCGTTGGTGGTGATGGCGGTGCGAATTGTGGAAGACCCGACCATGCTGTCCTGGAAGACGCGCGCGATGCGGGCGCGATAGCCGGACAAGGATTCCCACGGCATTTCGCGGCCGTTGACCGATATGACGCCGGATTGCGGTTGGCAGAGACCGGTCAGAATGTCGAGTAACGTCGATTTCCCGCAACCGGACGGACCGGTCAAGGCGACGATGTTCCCCCGCTTCAGGGTGAGGGAGAGGTTCTCGATGAGAGGGCGGGGAGCGCAGTCGTGGCGGAAGCGGATGCCGGCGATAGAGACCTCGTCGACAGCGCCGGGCTCGGCTTCGTCGTCCTCGGCGGAGGATGCGAGCTTCTCCTTCATCTCGGCGATCCGGCGGTGGGCCGACCAGAAACGTGCAACGTGCCGGCCAAGCCGGGTTGCTCCGTGAACGGCGGGTATGAAAAGAAGCAGGGCGGGCAGGTCGGCGCCCGGCGCTCCGCGCTCTCGAATGGTAACGACGAGAGCGGCGGCTGCCACGACACCGGGCAGAAGCTTGTCGACGATCCGGACGAGTTCGGCCCAAAGAGTCCAGCGAGCCTGCCGTCGTCCCGAACCCTCCAGTTCGCTGAGGACGCTGTCTCCAAGGCCGAGCTGTCTCAGGAGAGGCATGCGAGAGGCGTATCTGCTCTCGATGCGATCGAGTTGATCCGTTTCCAGGTCAAGCCGGGCGCGAAGCCGACCGCGTCCCAGCGCGACCAAGAAGCCCATCAGAAAGGCACCGGCCGGGAAGGCCAACAGAGCGTGGGGGGGGAGGGAGTGCCGAACGAAGAAAAGCCCGAGCACTAGCGCCACCATCAAGGTCGCGCCGGCGGTGATCCGCCGCAATGCTCGGGCCGCTGCGAGGGCGCTCCCGAGCGCTTGTTTCAACTGAAAGACCTGGCTTCGGGCGTCGCTTGAAAGATCGTCCGGGGCAGCCGGAGGCGGTGGCGAGCGCAGCATGCGATCCCATAACCGGGCGTGGATGCGCAGGCTCTCGTCGCGTCTCAGCCGGTTTTCGCTTCGCCGCGAGGCGATAAAAAGCAGCATCGCACCAACGATCAGGCCACCGCGCGTGACGTCGCTCGGAGCCTGAAACAGCAGAAAAGGCAGCAGCGCGAGGTAAGTCGGAACTCCGCAGAGCACAATGTCCGCCAGATGGGCCGGGTAGGGTGTCGCGGGACGCCAGCGGGCGATCCACGATCGAAGCGAAAGCCTGCCAACGGGCGCCGTGGGGTACACCATGTCGATGCGGTCGGCGCGCTCGGGAATCGCCCTTCGCAACCTGCCGTGACGAAACAGCCTCGCTCCGTCCGCCATGCGGATCACCAGTGGACCGGCATCCTCGCATTGCTTCGGAGGCGTCTTGAAACGCACCCTTCGGAAGCGGACTCGCTCGTTCGGAACGTCCTCGCCGCTCATGCCATGTCTCCCAGCTCAATGGGGCGATCGGCAAAGCGAAGAAGATCGAGGTTCTTGGTCGTCACCACGATGGCCAGCCCGCGTTTGACGAGATTGGCGAGGATGGAGCCGGCAAGGTCCGTCTCGACGTTGTCCAAGGCTCCATCGAGGACCAGAACGGCGGGGGATCGGCAAAGAGCCCGTGCGATCATCAGCCGCCGAATCTGTCCGCCACTCAAGCGGGGTTGGTCGTTCTTGAGAATGAAGTCCAGCCCGCCGCGAGGGGCGACCACGGCGTCCATCGCCACCGCTTCAAGGGCTGATCGCATGGCTCGGTCGTCGATGTTCGGAGTTCCGAGGGACAGGTTGTGCCGCAGCGTTCCCGGCACCAGGAAGCGTTGATGGTCGATGAGAACCGCCGAGCCGGAGAGATGAACATAGCCGGATGTCGGCTCCATCAGTCCGGCCGCGAGGCGGGCGAACGTCGTCGCCCCTGCGCCGGGTGCGCCATGGGCAATGGCAACCTCGCCGGTGCCGAGACCGAGCGACAGCCCCGAGACGATGGGAAAGGCCATGCCGGCCGGCGACCACCCGGCATCGTCCATGATAAGGCGTGCGGCCGATGGCGCAGTCGGTGGGAGGGACTGCCTCGGTGTCGGCTCGGGCGGGGGATCGGACAGGCGCAGCATGGCGTCCTTGAGGCGACGGATGCTCAGAGTGGAGGACGCGACATGGAGCATGGCGCTGCTCGCCATCGCGATGATGAGACCGAACAGGAGGTCGTTGGCGCTCGCCAGACCCCACGCCGAAAGGCTGATCGGCAGGGCGATCTTGCAAAGATCGAGCATCACGACGAACGCGTCCGCGACGTCGTGCTCTTCGGCGGCTTTCAGGGCGTTTGAAGCCTCTCGCGCGTGGGTTCCGGCGAGCCATGAGAAAAGGAAGTCGGTGCCGCGTCCTATCCTGTACCAGGCCGATTCCACCAGATAGCTCTCGGTCAGCGCACGGACCGGCATGGCGTTCCTGCCGAAGCGGGCGGCGTAGCCGTAGCGACGGAAAGAGGTGCGCAGGATTGCGCCAACCTGAAGGATGGAAAGCGCCGCAATTGGAAGGGCCTGGATGGGCGCTGCCAACGCGGAAAGAGCAAGGAACAAAGCGGTCCAGATAAGCGCCAGCCCGGCGTTGGGGGTGCCGTTTTGCTGCAACGCCCGCAAAGCGGCGAGAAAGACCAACGTTCTATCCGGTCTCGCCTCGAGATAGTGGAGATCGGGTGTCCTGCTGAGGTGCGCCATGACGTGTCGCCGCGCCGCGTTCGTCGCACCAAAGGCGAGAAGGGCGGCAAGAAGAAAGGCGACGATCAGGCTTGCGGCCGACAGAGCCAGCGGCACGGCGAAGAGCGCGGTGCCGTCAGCTGTCCCCGACAGCGCCCGAAAGCCCACCGAGGTCAGGGCTCCGCTGATCGCGGCCAGAACGCCAGCAAACGAAAACATGGCCATCTCTGGCCTGAAAGCGGCGATCATGGAGCGAACGAGCGAGAAGGGCCGCCCTCGCCGTTTTGCCTTGTCTGGCATCAGTCGGAGAACGATGCCGGTGAAGTCGCGGGAAAACTCTTCGCGCGTCATCGTCATGGGGCCGGCGGACGGATCGTTCAGATAAACGGCGTCCTTCGTGATCTTCTCGACGACGGCGAAGTGGATGAACCGCATATGGGCGATCAGCGGCAGGCCGAGCGCTTCCAGGTCGGAAGGTTCGGCCCGGCGCGCGCTTGTCGTAAATCCCTCGTCCTCGGCGATCTGGCGTAGCTGCCGCAAGGTCGACCCGAGCAACGTCGAACTGGCGCGCTGCCGCAGCTCTCCGAGAGAGAGATGGACACCATGGTGTCCAAGAAGAATCCCAAGCGCAGCAAGGCCGCATTCCGCGTGCTCGCCCTGACGAATGTCTGGCGTTTGCGTTGTCCGGCGTGGCGATGAGCGAAGCGAGAATCCCATTTGGGCGGTGACACGAAGCCCCAGTTGATGCCGCCGCAATAGCCGACGGCGGCCCCCAATGGCAGCGCAAAGCGCCCCTTGGGACAAAATGCAATCAATTTGGGACGGAAGGGCATCTCGTAAGTCGTTGATTTCGCGTCAAGTCGCCGAGCTTCATGCTAGAGGGACGGGACGCTATAGGTAGTTTCAGTGATCCCATGTTCATGAAGATGATTTCTCGAGGCAGACGCCCCGCGCTTTTTGCCGTTTTTGCGCTCCTGGCGGTGGCATCGACGGTCCACGTCGCCAGCGCGGCATCCGACGATCGCAATCGTCCGCCGCGCGCTTCGGCGGGCGAGGTGGTCAAGATCGAAGAGCGGCGCACGGCGCTGTTCCAGGTCATGCTCGACCACCCCGACAACCTGGACGCGGCGTTCGAATACGCAGCCCTGTCCTCCCAGGTCGGCGATCTCGAAGGGGCGATCGCCACCCTCGAACGCATGCTGATTTTCGCTCCGGGCCTTCCGCGCCTGCAACTGGAACTCGGCGTTCTTTACTTCCGGCTGGGCGCCTATGAAGCCGCCCGCGGCTACTTCGAGGCGGCCGTTGCCGCGCCGAACGTACCGGCCGAGGTGCGCCAGAAGGTCGCGACCTATCTGGAAGCCATCGACCAGAAGAGCGACGGGATCGGCTTCTCGGGATCCTACACCATCGGCACGCGCTATCAGACCAACGCGAACGGCGGTCCGACGTCGTCGCTGGTCAACTTGAGAGGACTGAACTACGAGCTGTCCGAAGACGCGCGAAGCTCGCCGGATGTGAATCTCTTCGCCAGCGGAGAATTCCGCTCCGTCTTCGACCTTCCGGCTCAGGGCGTGGAGTTCAAGCTCAACGGTCAGGGGCACACCGAGTTCTACCGGGATCGGTCGGACCTCAATCTCGGCCTTCTCGAAATGACCGCCGGTCCATCGTTCGATCTCAACCGGTTCGGGCTCGAGGGGTACTCGCTGGATCTGTATGGCGTGGGGGCGGGTGCCGTGCTGTCCGGCGAGCCGTTTCTTGGCTCCTACGGCGGCGGCGCATTGCTCGGTGCGAGGCCGAGCACCGACGCCTACTACGGCTTGCGGGGGGAGTACCGCCGCGAAACCTTCTTCAACTCCGACGACCATCCGACCATGGCCGAGAAAAGCGGCGACCACTTCCAGGTTCAGATGGCGGCGACCTATCGGCTCAGCCCCTCGGTCAGCGCCGGACTTGCCGGCATTGCCGACCGCTTCAACGCCGAGGTGGCCTACAACACCTATTGGCAGCTTGGTGGCGTCGCAGGCTTGTCCTTCGATTACGCCTCGCCGATCGAGGCTCTGCCCGGCGCCTGGAATCTCGCGCTGTCCAGCCAACTGTCCCGCCGCGTCTATGACGCCGCCGATCCCATGGTCAGCACCGACAGCCAGGACACGATCAAATGGGGCGTCAACCTCATCCAGACGATTCCGATCGAGACGGATCTCGCCGCTCAATTGCAGGCAGGCTACCAGCACGCCTGGTCCAACTACGATACGTCCAAGTCCGATAATTTCTTCCTAAGCATTGGTTTGAAAAAGGTTTTCTGACATGGCTCCGTCAAAGAACTATCTCGTCGCGGTCGGGGTCGCGCTCTGCATCGCCACGCCGTTGGAGAATGCCCGCGCCGCGACGCGGGTTGGCGTCACCTCTGCCGTCAACCCCGCCGCCGAGGCGCAGCGCCCGGGTGGCGCGGCGAAGACCATCACGCTCGGCGACGAGGTGATCCACAATCAGGTGATCAACACCAGCGGCGAAGGCCTGGTGCAGATTCTCCTGGCCGATGGAACCACGTTTACCGTGGGGCCGAACTCCCGCCTGACCATCGACAGTTTCGTCTACGACCCGCAGGCCGGAACGGCCAAGGTTTCCGCCAGCCTCTCCAAGGGCTTCATGCGCTTCATCGGCGGACGGACGTCGAAGACCCCCGGCGGCGCGACCATCAACACCCCGATCGGCACGGCCGGCATTCGCGGCGCCGTCGTCGATATCGACCTTGGCAAGATGGGCCAGCAATCCGGAGACAAGGGGAAAGGGAACGGAAAGGCGCGAAACGGTGGGAGCGACGGCGGAACCTCGGCTCCGCCCCATGTGTCGCTGATTTTCGGCCACGAGGTGACGCTGACGGCGGGCGGGGTCAGCAACAGGCTCTTCAAGGCCGGATACTCGGTCGTCGTCGATGGCGGGCAGGCCCAGGTCATCCGCACGCCGCCATCCTTCGTGCGTACCGTGCAGGACCAGCTTGCCGGGCACCCCGGCACGACCGGCGGCGCCACCAAGCCCCCGAGCGACCAGACCGTTCGCAACAGCGGCGTCGACCAGCACAACTCCGGCAGTCCCCTCGTCTCGAACATTCCGGTGCCGCTTCCTCGCCCGGACAAGCTTCCCGAAAAGATCGTGGAAACCGCGCAGACGGATTCCGTCGAACGCGCCGCCGAAAAGGCCTCGGAAACGCCGGGAACGCGCGCAGTCGCCATACGCGCCCTGACCTCCCGCGATCCCGCTGACGGTGGTGGCAACGGCATTCTCGGTGGCTCGCCCGAAACGGATCGCCAGGGGTCGTTGACTGGCGCTGCCGGCTCGAACGGGACGGCATCACTGAACGACGGCACCACGCTGACCCTGCCGGTCTATGCCGACGGTGCTTTCTCGAGGCAGGCCATCAGCGGCGTCGCCTATGGCGGCTCGACCTATTCCGGCTTCGGCTATGCGGGCCTGGAGGGCTTCAGGGCCTACATGCTGACCAATGGCAGCGACCCGCTCTATGTCATTGCCGGAACGCCGACAGCGAACGTTTCCAACGCCTTTCTCTCCTCGGGTACGCGCCGTTACTCACTGACGGCGGACGCCCTGAGCGGTTTGACGACGGGGGACGGGGCGGCAATCCCCTTTGCCTATGGGCCTGGTTTGTCGGGCGTCGACATGAGCGGTGCCCAGTCGAGCGATTTCCTGGTCGCGGGAACGCCGGCCAACAGCAATCCGGACGTTAAGGCCAAGGGGCTTCAGGCCTGGCTGGTGATCGACGGAACGGGAGCCGGGCAGAAAAGCGCGATCGGAGCGACGACCGGCAGCATCGAACTGTTGGGAGACGACGTTTCCTACGGGTTCGTCGGCAAGCGCGGCGGCAGCCAGAGGCTCGACGCCACCGACGGCAGCGTTTCCTATTCCGGCACGGTGACCAGTGCTGCCGGCGCCGGGGGCGGAACGTCGGTCTTCGGATCGAACGGACAAAATCTCGTTCTGACCAATGATCTCGACAACGCGAGCGCCAAGTTCAAGGACAGGCCCAACTACGGCATGTCCCTTCCGATCGGCACGACGAACTTCGCGACGGCGCACGTGGCCAATCTCGCTTCGACAGATCAGACCGTCAGCCGCAGCTACGATGGCAAGACCCTCACCGGTTACAACTCCGTTGCCATGTCGACGGACGGAACCGTCTCCCTGAAAGCGGGCACGACCCGCATGACGTTCAACGGAGGTGACGGCACCTTCAACGCGAACTTCAAGCAGTTCGACGACGATGGAAACCTCTATAACGACGAGATCGGCTTTAGCGACGACTACGGTGGCGCCGTCTACCTCGACGATGCCGCCTTCGCGGCCTCCGGCTCCAACAATCGTTCCTATGTCGTCAACTCGGAACTCGCCCCGGTCAAGATCTTCGACGGTGGCACTTCCGCCAAGCTGTGCGACTGCTCCTATTTGAGCTGGGGCTGGTGGGGACAGGCCGACACCGGGGATGGCTCGATCATCTCGGCGCACCTGGGCAACTGGGTGATCGGCGACGTCACGGCCAATCTCGACATGCCCGCCTCGGGAACCGCCACCTATTCCGGGCACGCGGTTGGAACGGTTCTGGATGGCGGCAGCCAGTATGTCGCGACCGGCAACATGGCGGCCTCCGTCGATTTCGGGTCCCGTACGGGCAGCGTGGCGATCAGCGATTTTGATGGGCGCAACTTCGGTAGCAATGTTTCCTTCCCCGGTTCCTCCACCTTCACGGGCACGAACGGGAGCACCTCGCTGACCGGCTCGTTCGTGAACGGCAACGGATTGGCCGCCGAGGGGATGATCGGCGCCTTCACCACCTCGGATGGTGGCTGGTCGGCCTCCGGCATCTTCGCTGGAGACAGAAACTGATGTCTCCGATATCCGGTGGCAGGATCGAATGACGCAGGTCTCGGGGCAAGGGGCGGCGCGCCCATCGTCACTGAGCCGGTTGACCCTCGTGGCGGGCTCTCTGGTGCTTGCGATATGCCTCATCGCAATGCGCACGTGGCCGGCCGCCACCGAGGTTCTGACGAACCAGCTGTTCGATGGCTATCAGCGGCTTCTGCCGAGGGAGGCGACGGAGCCCCCGGTGGTTGTGGTCGACATCGACGAGGCCTCCATTGCCGAACTCGGCCAATGGCCGTGGTCGCGACGGGTCATCGCGACCATCGTCGATCGGCTGCATGCGCTCGGAGCGGCCGCCATCGGCTTCGACATCGTGTTTTCGGAGCCCGATCGCCTGTCCTTGAGCCGGGCGGTCGACGACCTGCGCCAACGAGGTGCGGTCGTCAGCCTGCCGTCTGGAGCGGAGGAGCTCGACAGCGATGCCGATCTCGCAAGGGCATTGGCAGAGGCCAACGCGGCCGTCGGGCTCGCCTTGACGGACGAGGGGCGCGACACGCCACCGAAGCCCAAAGCCGGCTTCGCCTTCGGAGGTACCGATCCGCGCCAGTATCTGACGCATTTCCACGGCGCCATACGCAACATCGAGCCTTTGCAGACGTCAGCCACCGGGGCGGGATTCTTCTCGTTCGCAACCAGCCGGGACAACGTGATCCGCGCCATGCCGCTGGCGGCGGTGGCGGGCGACGAGATCTTTCCTGCCCTCAGCGTGGAGACGCTGCGGATCGCCCAGGGCGCCTCGGGCTTCGTGATCCGCACCAGCGATGCGAGCGGTCAGGGTGGCGGCGGCAATCCGGCCATGGTGGACTTGCGCGTCGGGGAGCTGACCGTTCCCACCGACTCCGACGGCCGCATGCGCGTCTACTACTCCGGAATGCCGAACATGTCCGTGATCCGGGCGGCCGACCTCGCCACGGACCGGATGAGCGCCGAAGCGTCGGCGGCGGTCATGGGGCGGATCGTTCTGATCGGCACCAGCGCGGTTGGGTTGCGCGACATTGTCGCCACGCCCATCGCGTCGGCCATGCCGGGTGTGAACGTCCACGCCGAAATCATCGACCAGATCGTATCGGGCTCCTTCCTGAAGGAGCCGGACTGGGCCGAAGGCGCAACCTTGCTTGCCGCGTTCCTCTCGGGGCTGATCCTGATCGGGGTTGCCAGCCGAAGCGGAGCCTTGTTCAGCACGCTCGCTTTTCTGCTCCTGTCGGCCGCGCTTGTGGCCGCATCCTGGCTTGCCTTCGCCAAGGGGCAATACCTGCTGGATCCGGTGGGGCCGACGTTGACGCTGCTGGTCGTCTTTCTCGTCCTCATCCCGTTGCGCCTTGCGCTGGAGAACCGCGAGAAGCGGTTCGTCAAGAACGCCTTCGGGCGCTATCTCGCCCCGGCCCTGGTCGAGCGTCTCGCCAACGAACCGCGCGCCTTGCAGCTCGGCGGCGAAACCCGGCGCGTGACGGTGCTCTTTTCGGATATTCGCGGCTTCACGACGCTGTCGGAGGGGATGGACCCGCAAGCGCTGACGGGCCTCATCAACAACATCCTGACGCCGCTGACCGACGTGCTGCTGAAAGGCGAGGCAACGATCGACAAGTATATCGGCGATGCGATCATGGCGTTCTGGAATGCGCCGCTCGACATTGACCGGCACGAGGAGAAGGCCTGCCGCGCCGCGCTCGCCATGCTCGGCGTCGTCGACACGCTCAACCGCTCGCGATCGGAACCGATCCGCATCGGCATCGGCCTCAACACAGGCGAGGCCTGCGTCGGCAATCTGGGTTCGGCGCAGCGCTTCAGCTATTCGGCACTGGGCGATAGCGTCAACCTTGCCTCGCGCATCGAAAGCCTGACGAAGCTCTACGGCGTGGACATCGCCATCAGCGAGTTCACCCGTCAGGCGGTTCCCGATTTCGCCTTCCTCGAACTGGATCTCGTCCGCGTCAAGGGCAGGTCGGCGCCGGTTCGCCTTCATGCCCTTCTGGGCGACGAGACCTTGGCGCGCCAGCCAGAGTTCATCGCTCTGCAAGAGCAGCACGACGAGTTCATCCGCCTCTATCGCCGGGGAAGTTTCATCGCCGCTCGCGCGCGCCTTGGCGTGCTGCGCGGCATCGCTCCTCCGACGATCGGCGCCCTTTACGAGATCTATGCCGAACGCCTTGCTTCCCTTCTCGCCGAGCCCCCCGGCGAGGCCTGGGACGGCGTCTATGTCGCACGCTCCAAGTAGCTCGGAACCGCTGGATCATGTCCGCTCAGAACAAGAACCTATATCGGCAGGAAGCGCTGGACCGGTTGTCGTCTCCCGAACAACTGGACGAAGCCATCGTCATCACCAGTCCAGGCGGCTGGATGGCGCTCGCCGGGGTCGTCGTGCTGCTTGCGACCTTCATTGTCTGGGGTTTCACGGCGAGCATTCCCACCCGCATTTCCGGTCAAGGCATTCTGATTTACGGCGGCGGCCAGATGGTCGATGCGATCGCTGCGGCATCCGGACCGCTGACGCACCGGCACGTCGAGCTCGGCGACCGGGTTCGCCAGGGCGATGTGTTGGCCGAAATCAGCCAGCCGGACATATCGACCCGCCTGGAAATGGCCAAGGCGCAGGCCAGTGCGGCTCGCCAGGCGATGGACGCCTTGCGCGGCGAGCAGAAGGTTCTGGGCGTTGCGAGGCTGGAAAACGCCGACGCCCGCAAGGCGGCCCTCGAGGCGCAGATCCGCGCCGCCGAGCAACGCCAGGAGGCCTATCGCAAGTTTGTCGAAAACCAGGAGAAGCTGGCGGCGTCCGGCGTCACGACCGCGAGCGCCGTCCAGCAGGCCCGAGAGCAGCTCTCGGGCGCCAGCCTCGACATTGCCACGGCTCGCACCGGCTTGCTGACGCTCACGGCAGAGCAACTGGCCAGCCGGTCGGAGGACGAGCGCCGGTTGTTCGAACAGGAGCAGAAGGTTCTCGCGGCCGAAGCCGAGGTCCGGCAGCTCGACATGCAGCTGTCGACATTCGGCAAGATCACCAGCCCCACGGACGGCATCCTGGTCGAGTGGAAGGCGCCCTTCGGCGCCTACACGCCGGCTGGAACCCGCATCGCATCGGTGGCAAGCGGCGACGGGTCGCTGCAGTTCATGCTTTACGTCCCCCCCGCGCAGGGCAAGCGGGTGAAGGTCGGCATGCCGGTTCATATCGAACTCGGCGGCATGCAGAAGGAGGAATGGGGCACGCTCGTCGGTCGCGTTAAGTCGGTGTCGGATTTTCCCGCCACCCACGAAGGCATGCAGGCAATCCTGCAGAACGACGCCCTGGTCAGCCGGTTCTCGAAGGAGGGGGCGCCGTTCGCCGTCCAGGTCGAGCTTGAGCGGGACGCGGCGACCGCCAGCGGCTACCGCTGGTCCGGCGGCACAGGGGCGCTGGCCAACCTGAGCCCGGGCACGACCGGAACCGCCAAGGTTACCGTCGACAGCCGCAAGCCCGCTTCCTTCCTCATGCCCTTCCTGAAGAAGGCGGCCGGCCTATGATCGGAGCACTGGCTCTTGGCTCGTCAGCGGGTGCCCGCGCTCGCAGGAAAGCTCGGGCAACACCACAGATCCTCCAGATCGAAGCCGTCGAATGTGGGGCGACGTGCCTTTCGATCATCCTTGCCCATCATGGCCGGTGGGTGACGCTTGAAGAAATGCGCGTTGCCGCCGGCGTCTCGCGCGACGGAACCAAGGCAAGCAATCTTCTGAAAGCCGCCCGTAGCTACGGCTTGAAAGCAAAGGGCTTCCGCAAGGAGGTCGGCAATCTGGCCGATGTTCCGTGGCCGGCCATATTGCACTGGAATTTCAATCATTTCGTCGTTCTGGAGGGCATTCGGGGGAAAAAGGTCCATATCAATGATCCCGCGTCCGGTCGCCGAACGGTGTCGATCGACGAGCTTGCGGAGGCCTTCACCGGCGTGGTGCTCGCCTTCGAACCATCGGAGGACTTCAGGTCCGCAGGAGAGCCGCCGCTCGCCCTGCCTCTGATGCTGGAACGCCTCAGGGGATCGAAGAAGGGGCTGCTCTTCGTTCTTCTTGCCTCGCTGGCCCTTGTGGTGCCCGGCGTGGCCGTTCCCGTCTTCACGCGCGCATTCATCGATACGATCCTGATCGCGCAGCAGGAGGATTGGCTGCTGCCCTTCGCGCTGGCCTTGCTTGTCATTCTGGCGTTGCGCGGGTTTGCCACCGCGCTGCAGCAGACCGGCCTCAGGCGGCTGGAGATGAAGCAGGTTGTCGTGCCGTCGAGCAAGCTTCTCTGGCACATGCTTCTCCTGCCGGCCGAGTTCTACGCCCAGCGCCACCCCGGCGAACTGTCCGGCCGGCTCAGCGCGAACGAACGGGTCGCCGACCTTCTGTCCGGCCGCCTGTCGTCGGCGGTCTTCAACCTGATCAGCCTGTTCGCCTACGCGGCCATCATGTGGATGATGAACCCACTCCTTGCCGGATGGATGTTCGCCATTCAGCTGCTCTACGGCGTGGTCATCCATCAGGGTGGCAAGGTCCAGCGGACGCAAAGCACCAAGCTCGGCGTGGAAATGGGCAGCTTGCTCGCCGCCACGCTAGGACCGATCCGGGCCATCGAGACCCTGAAGGCTTCCAACATGGAGGCTCAGGCCTATCGTCGATGGACGGGACTGCACAGCAAGGTGCTCGGCACCAGGGCGCGGCTGGCTCAGGCGCAGACCCTGATCAATGCCATCCCCGGCCTGATCCAGGCGCTTGCCAACGTTCTCGTTCTGGTGGTCGGCGCCATCAGTGTCATGAACGGCCACATGTCGCTCGGCACCCTGGTCGCCTTCCAGGGGCTTGTCAGAAACTTCAACGCGCCGATGCTCGAACTCGTCGGCCTTGCCGGCCAGATCCAGGCCATCCGCGCCGATCTGATCAAGATCGCCGACATCAATCGTGCCAAGCGCATCGCCGAGGGCGATCCCTCGGTCGTGCCAGCCTCAAGCCGCGTCGAACTCGATGGCATCAGCTTCGGGTACTCCCCGCTCGACACGCCGCTCATCCAGGACTTTTCGCTGCAGCTGAAGCCCGGCGCCCGCGTCGCCCTCGTTGGCGGATCGGGCAGCGGCAAGACCACCGTCGGTCGGATGATCGCCGGCCTGCAGCAGCCGTGGAGCGGAGAGATCCGCATTGGCGGCGTCAACGCCCAGAGGCTCACCCAGGCGCGCCGGTCCCAGGTGATCGGCTACGTCGACCAGGAGGTCTTTCTGTTCGAGGGAACGGTCCGCGACAACCTGACGCTCTGGGATGACACGATTCCACAGGATGCGCTGATCTCCGCCCTCTCGGACGCAGCCATCCTCGATGACGTGCTGATGAGGCCGGGGCAGCTCGACGCGCGGGTTGCCGAGGGCGGTCTGAACTTTTCCGGCGGGCAGCGCCAGAGACTGGAACTGGCGCGGGTCCTCAGCGCCAATCCCTCCCTCATCGTTCTCGACGAAGCCACGGCCGCGCTCGATCCGGTGACGGAAAAGCAGATCGACGACAACCTGCGTCGACGTGGCTGCGGCTGTCTCATCATCGCCCACCGGCTCAGCACGGTTCGCGACTGCGACGAGATCGTCGTCATGAGCCGCGGCCGCATCGTCGAGCGGGGCGACCACGACACGTTGATGCGGCTCAACGACGAATATGCCGGGCTGGTGCGGGGGGGCGCCTGATGCACCAGAACGCGGAAACCATCAAGTCGGACGAGACGCTGTCGCACATCATCGAGGGCGGTGGGAACAGGCCGTTGGCGCTCGACGCGGGCCATGCCGCCTACCGGCTACTCCGGGGCTATGCCGACATCTTCGTGCTCGACCGTGTCGGCGAAGCGCGCCGCCATCTCTTCCGCATGGAGAAGGGTGGGGTGCTATTCTCGGTGGCAGGCGCATCGGATGGGCGCCTGGTCGCCATCGGCGGACTCGGCTCCTGTTTCGAGCGGATCGGCATCGACGCGGCGCTGGCGAAGACGCCGGCCGTCGGCGAGTGGGTGCGTTGCATGAACGGGGCGCTCGGCGGTTCGCGCGACTGGCCGACCCGGTTGATCGAGGCGGATGTCGTCGACCTTCAGCCGGGCGAGACCTGCTCGGCCGCCGCCGGCGGTTTCGCCTTGGTCGTTGCCGAGGAACCCGCTTTCAGCTGGAGCGGTCGCATCCTGGAGGCTGGCACGCCCTTCCCGGTCGCCGCGCCGGGGCAGTTGGCGGCCAGGGCCAGTGGCAGGCTGCGCCCGATAGTCACTCCGTCCGTCGGGGACATGGCCGAAGGGCTCGCCAACCTCTCTCGCATGACGGTGGAGGCCGTTCTCGCCGGATTCGAAACCGAGCGCATGGAGGCGAGCCGGCGGCAGGACATCCAGGCGACTTCATCGGTTGGCCGGTTTTCGGAGGCGCTCGGCACGCTGGCCAAGCTGGGCAGTGGCGGGGCCTCCATTCACAACCCCTGGCATGCCGCGATCGCCGCGGCAATGAAGTCCCTCGGTTGCCCGTTGCGGAACCTTCCGGACGACACGCGGCGAAAGCTGGCGGACGCACGGGCGTTCGAGCCGATCCTGCGCGACCTGCTGCTCGATTACCGCGACGTCATCCTGAAAGACGGGTGGTGGACGCGCGACGGCCTGCCGATGCTGGCGGAGACCGCCGAGGGAGTCCCCATCGCTCTGGTGCCCACGCGGCGCGGCGGCTTTCTGGCCGTCGGTCCAGATGGCAGCCGCAAGGTGGATGCGGCGGTCGCCGTCACGCTTCGACAGAAGGTCCTTCAACTCTATCCGTTGCTGGCGGACAGGCGGCTTGGCTTTGGGGATCTCGCTCGCTTTGCCACGAGAGGGATGGGAGCGGAGGCGCGACTTGTTATCGTCACCTCCATGCTGGCTGCGGCGACCATGGCCTTGCTGCCGATCGCCACGGGAGTTCTGTTCGACACGGTCGTGCCGCTCAACGATCGTTCGGGCCTGTGGCAGGTCGCGCTGCTGCTCGTCGCGGCGGCACTCGGACAATCGATATTCGAGCTGACGCGCGCCATGACGGTGGAGCGGATCGAGGCCACGCTGGACGCTCGGTTGCAGGCGGCGATCGTCTTGCGCCTCTTCCGGCTACCCGCCAGTTTCTTCCAGCGCTATGCGGTGGGCGAACTCGGGCATCGGACACTTGGCCTGCAGGAGGTACGCCAGCTTCTGACCGGATCGACGCTTGCCGGCGTCTTCGGACTGATCGGCACGGTGTCGGGCCTTGTCACCATGGGCTTCATCAACTGGCGCCTGACCCTTTTCGCGCTCGCCCCCATTCTGGTCACGGTTGCCATATCGGGCTGGATCGCCCGCCGGCAGCTGCTGCACGAACGGGCTCGGTTCGAGCGTCGGGGTGGAAGCTTCCTGCTTCAGATCCTGGTCGGGTTGCCCAAGCTCAGGGCGGCGGCGGCGGAAATGCGCGCCTTTGCCGAGTGGACATGGCGAACCGTGCACGAACGTCACGCACTGGAGCAGTCGCGGCGCTGGCAGGGCTGGCAAATGGTCGGCGTCGCCGTTCTTGGCCCCCTGTCGCTGCTGTTCCTGTTCGGCTGCGTTCTCTTCGTCATGAAGTCGGAAACCGCGAGCGCCGCCCTGGAGGCGATGGTCGTGGGTAGCGGTGCCGCCGACGAAGCCGCCAGCCTTTCCACCGGCATGTTCGTGGCCTTCATTACGGCGTTCGGGCAGGTGTCGGCCGCCCTCACCGGAACGATCACCGCGGTATCGGAACTGCTCACCATCAACCCGCTGATGGCGCGGACCATGCCGATCGTCGAGGCGGAGCCGGAGATCTCCCGCGAGCGGGAGGCGCCGGGGCGGCTGTCGGGAGAGATTGCCTTCAATCGCGTGCATTTCCGCTATTCGCCCGACGGTCCGCTGATCCTGCGCGACGTCAGCTTCCACATCCGTCCTGGGGAATACATCGGCATCGTCGGAGAGTCGGGGAGCGGCAAGTCGACGATCATGCGTCTTCTTCTGGGCTTCGAGACGCCGGAGGAGGGCGGGCTGCTGTTCGACGGCAAGCCGTCGGATCGGCTCGACCCAACCCTGCTCCGCAAGGAGATCGGCGTCGTGCTGCAGAACGGCCGCATCACGCCGGGCTCGATCTACGAGAATATCGCCGGCGCCTCGGGGCTCGGCCTGGAAGCGGCCTGGGCTGCGGCAAGGCTGGTCGCGCTCGCCCCCGATGTCGAGGCCATGCCCATGGGCATGCACACGGTCCTCAGCGATGGCGGCGGAGCGCTCTCGGGCGGGCAGAGGCAGCGGATCCTGCTCGCCCGCGCTCTGGTCAACGAGCCCAAGATCCTGCTTCTCGACGAGGCGACCAGCGCTCTCGACAACCGGACCCAGAGCGTGGTGACCGATACCCTGGCCCGTTTGCAGGTGACGCGGATCGTCATCGCGCACCGCCTGTCCACCATCCGCGAGGTCGACCGGATACTGGTCATGGACAAGGGACGCCTCGTCGAAAGCGGTAGCTACGACCAGCTGATCGAGGCTGGTGGGCTTTTTCACGCGCTCGCTAGGCGCCAACTTCTGGAGAACGAGGCCTGATGCGCAAAGTGCTTTACATCCTTGGGCAGCTCGACGACGAGGATATCGAGTGGATGGCCCGCAAGGGCCGGCGGTTCTCCGCGTCCGCCGGGCAGGTTCTGATCTCCGAGGGGCAGCAGGTGAGCGACCTTTTCTTCGTCCTGTCGGGCGAAGTGGCGGTGACGGTTTCCGGCGTCGGAGAGGTCGCGCGGCTAGGCCGCGGCGAGGTGGTGGGCGAAATGTCTCTGGTCGACTCGGCACCGCCATCCGCCACCGTCGAGGCCACCGATGGCGCCTTCATTCTCGCCGTGGACAAGCGGGACCTGCAGGCCCGGCTGAACGAAAACCCGGCCTTTTGTGGACGCTTCTACAAGGCGCTGGCGATCTTTCTCGCCGATCGCTTGCGCAACACCACCCAAAGGATGAACTCGCGCACCGGGCTCAAGGCGGGAGCGGTGATGGAAGACGAGCTGGATGATGGCATTCTCGATACGATATCGCTGGCCGGCGCCCGCTTCGAGCATATGCTGACCCGCCTGTCTCGCAGCGAGGAGCACACGACATGATGGCGGAGGGTTTTCTCGTTTCCCTGGCACTGCTGATCTTCGGTCATGCGCTCGGGGACTACCCGCTGCAGAACGATTTCATGGCGCGCGGCAAGAACTGGAAGACGCCGGTTCCGGGCGTGCCCTGGTTCTACCTGCTGGGCGCCCATTCCGTCATCCACGGCGGTTTGGCGGGGCTGGCGACGAATTCTCCCATTGTCGGAATTCTGGAGACAATCGCTCATTTTTTCATTGACTCCCTCAAGAACAAAGGGATTATTTCTATTCACGGGGACCAAGCGCTACACATTGCATGCAAGGTAGTATGGGCGGCGATGATGGTCGGCGGCTGGCTCTGAAAACGCGTTTTTTCTTGAATCTCCCGTTACTCGCATTTCTTGACGCTTGGGCAGAACGTTGGTTGTCCTCGCGAAGAAGCAGAATACCTGTAGAGAGCGACCCAGGTGACCGACAATCAAATTGAATACCAGTTGATCCGGTCGTCGGACTTGAGCCACGAAGAAAACTACGAACGTTGGCGGATCGGCGTGTCCAGTCTGTTCGATGCCGTTCCGGCGACGGAGGGGCTCGACGGATTCAGGGCCGACCTTGCCAGCTACAATCTCGGGCACTTCCTGATCGGAAGGTCGTCGGCGGTCGCCCAGCGTTTCCATCGCTCGAACGAGCTGGTGGCCGCGACGGGTGTCGATCACCTGCTGATCCAGCTCTATGTGAGCGGTCAGTGCGCCTACAACGCCGATGGCGGGCTGGCGAAGGGCGCCGCCGGGGACATCGTCTGTTTCGACCTCAGCCGGCCGATGCGCAGCCACACCACGGACATGGACATCGTCAGTCTGATCCTGCCGCGCGCGATGATCCGCCTGATGCCCCGGGTCATAGACGGGCTGCACGGTGCGCGGCTGGATGGCACCTCCACGCTGGGCATCCTGCTCGGCGAGCACTTGATGACGATGGCCAAGCTGGCCCCTCAACTTGCCGGACCGGACGGAAAGCTGGCGGCGGATGTGGCGTCCGTGCTGGTGTCGAGCGGGCTTTCGGCCGCCGTGGCCGCCGAGCGCGGTACGCTCATGGATGCCAACCTTCAAACGATTCAGGTCTTCATCGAGCGCAATCTGACCAACCCGGCCCTCTCGACGGAAATGATCATGCGCCAGTTCGCCCTGTCGCGCTCGGCCCTCTATCGCCTGTTCGAGCCGCTTGGCGGCATCGCCGACTATATCCGGGAGCGGCGGTTGAAGCTGGCTCTCCTGAAGCTGGCCTCGGTCGGGACCTCGCGGGGATCGGTGGCAAAGCTCGCCTATGCGACCGGTTTTGCCAGCGAGAACGCATTCTCCCGCGCCTTTCAGCAATATTTCGGGCTTCGTCCGAGCGAGGCGATCCGCAATGCCCGGGAGGGCATCCGTCTGAAAGCCGATATCGGTTTTCAAGAGAGCAACTGGATGCAGGCCTGGCTCGACAAACTGCACGCCAAAGCCTGAATGGCGAGTGAGGCGAAGCCTCTGCCGACATCCTATCCCAAACTCCGCCGATATCGTCCCAAGGGGTGGGGCGGCGCTTTATTTCCAGCCTGAATACAGGCACATAGCCTGTAGGACACGATGGAGAAAGGCGCGGCATGCTCGCGGCAGCAGAGATCCAGACGCCCGTCGAACGAGAGGCGGAACAGGCGGCGATACATTCGAGAGCGTCGTTTCCGGTGCTCAAGGGAAATGCCGGACTGTTCGCCTCGTTCACGTTCGGACAGGTCGGCGGCTGGCTGGAGCCGGTACCGGATCACGCCATCGCGGTCGGCCTCATTGCCGGGGCGCGTCCGGTCGGGCTTGCGCTCGGCACCCTGTTGCCCGGAAGAACGCAGGCCGAGCTGCTGTCGGTTGCCGTTGCGCCGGCCGAGCGCAGACGGGGGCTTGGCAGGCGTCTCCTCGAGGCGTGGCAGTCGGAGGCGCGCGAGCGTGGGGCTATCGAATGGCGGACGAGCTATAACGCGTCCATGCCTGGGCGTGCGGCTCTGGAAGCCTTGCTGGCGAGAGCTGGCTGGACGACTTCACATGCGAGCGGCCTAGTCGTCGTTGGCTGTGTTGGGAAAATGGTCGATGAGGTTGGCACCTGGCCCGGCGTGGCCGGACGTCTTGCCTTGCCTCGGTCGTATTCCTTTGATCCTCTGGAGCTGGGTGCCACCGACATCGAAGCTGTCGAGCGATACCTCTCGGATCCCGAGGCCTCGGACATGCTGGGCCCGATCCGTCAGGCGGAGCGATTGGCCCTCGATTTCAGCGTCGCCATTCGTCGCGACGGCCATCTGGTCGGATGGCTGCTCGCCGCTGAAACGAACCGCCCCCTTCTGGGCATGACTTCCGATGCGCCGGCGATCCGTTACCTCGAGGCCTATCTCGATCCGGCCTATCGGCAGGGCGGCATCATGGTCGGGGCCTATTACCACTGTTATTCGAGGCAGATGGCGCTTCTTGGCCGGGATTCCATCGCGATCTACTATACCAGCCACGACAGTCGCCCCCGCATGGCCGCCCTGACTCTTCGCCGGTTCGCGCCCATCGCCGAGCGTGTCGAAACGATCCTCAGTGCCTCCCGTCGGCTGCCTGTCCCCTTCCAGAGCCCGCCTCCAAACGGGCGCGCTGCTTTTCGAATGCCGGATGGAAGTCATTCCGGAAGCATCTAGGGTGTAGATCTGGATGTAGCTCTCATCTGATCGATAGATGAGATGTACATTTCTATATTGGTCGCATTTTGCAGGGTAAGAAACGTGGATTTATTACGTGAGTATTGAATCGCTTAGGAAGTTCTATGAAAGCGTTCGTTCCGATCCCGAGCTCGAGGCGCTCGCCACGAGCGCGCTGGAGGACGGTCCGGAGGCTCTCATTGTCTTGGGCTTGCTGAAGGGCTTTGAGTTCACGGAGGAGGAGCTGTCGATCGCCATGTCGCGCGGTTCGATTTTGGCGGATGGCGAGCTTGCGGACGAGGACCTCGATCTTGTCGCGGGTGGTGGGCACACCGCTTGCGAGCATTTTGCCGATAAGCAGCATGGCAAGGCAAGACCATCGTCTTCGAGCTGACCTATCTCCGATTGCCGCCACTTGGCCACCCCTTTGGACGCGGGTCTGGTCACTGGTGGCAGAGCACATGATCGTCGGCCCTGGTCTGGGAACGGACGGAGCGGTGGTACTGACCGCCATTTCCGATTCCAAGGGGTCGACGTTCGCCACAGCCGCGCTTTCGTGCGGCGAGTTGAGACGAGTCCGCCGATATGGACGAGCAGCGGACGCCCCCCTGTCAAACGGAGAGGATGACATCATGAGCATGCAGGCGTTGGAGCAGTTCTACGACAAGGTTCGGGCAAGCGAGGCGCTGGAGGCCGAGGCCACGGCGGCGATGCAGGTGGGAGCGGCCGCGGTCGTTGCCCTTGGTGCCCGTGAAGGATTCAGCTTCACGGCGGAAGAACTCGCAGCAGGGTTGGAGAAGATCTCCGGTGGTGCGGAGCTGTCGGAAAAGGATCTCGATCTGGTTGCCGGCGGCATTCCCAACTTCCATTCTGCCTATAAGGAATCGTACCATGGAAAGAAGATCTTCTCATAGTTGAGGCGGGCTAGGCGAAGGCATGGCCTGCTGTCGAAAGATATGTCCAGTGGTGGCGCTTCGGCCCCCAAAAAGCTCCACCGTTGGAAACGTGTCTTTCGCTGAAACCGTGACTGCCGACGTAGCCAATTGATGCGATTTTCGTTGATCGCGTAGGAGGCTCGCGGTTGCGAGATGCTTCGAAGGTATCCCCAACAAGAAAAGCCCCGGTGAGCTCAACGGCTCACCGGGTTTTTGTTTGGTCATCACATCTCGATTGAAAATGTCCCAAGCTCCTGCGGCTTGGACCGGCGTTGCGCTCCATCTTGACCGTGCGTGTCGCCCCGCAGGCCACCTCAGGTATTCGGCACAGGTCCAAGCTCCCGACCGTCGATCAGCGGGTCGGGAACGCACTCCTTCGCCAACCGCTCGGCGTCGTCAATCCAGATGGTCTGGCCGTCGATTCGAATGCCGTGCGCCTCTAGACTGGAGAGGACGCGCGAAAAGGACTCGCGTGTGACCCCGAGTTCCGAGGCGATGAGGTTCTTCTCGTAGGGCAGCACGGCCTTTTCCGGGGTTCCCTGCCGCTCCGACAGTGTCAGCAAGTAACAGCCGACCCGCTGAGCCGCCGAGCGCAGCTTGAGGTTCTTGATCTGTCTCACCATGCGACGGAACTGGGTGGAGAGGCTGCCGATCACCGAGTTGGCCAGCACCGGATCGGACGCAACCAGGTCGCGGAAGGCGCGGGCGGGAATGAGGAGGAATGTGGACTGTTCGGGCACTCGCGCACGCATCAGATAGGGTGCGTCGGTGACGACGGCGGCCGGGATGATCAGATCGGGCGGCGACACCACTTCGACCAGCACCTCGCGTCCGCTGGTTGATCGGCCGAACAGCTGAACCGACCCGGACATGACCACGATCTGGAAGTTCGGGGTATCCCCTTGTTCGAACAGCATGCTGCCGGCCGGAACCGTGTGCAGCAACGTGCTTTCCATGATCTGACGGCGGTGACAGTCGCTGAGACCACGCAGGATTGGCAGTTCCTCGGGCTTCATGGCAGCGGGCAGCGGACGATCCATTTCGGTTCACTAATCCTAAAGATTGATCTGTAGACGACTAGCATGTGATGTATATCACGTCTGCAGTTGTTCTGCGTCAAAGAAGGGCGCGGCCAATTCGGCCAAGGTCGCGGTGGGAAGGGCGACCCTCATGCGTTATTTTGTTAGCGCCTAAGTTGTCGGAGGACTGCTATGCAAGTCTTGGGGCGTGATGGGGCAGCGCGTGCGCTCGGTATGAGCACGGTCGCGTTTACGGTGTGTTTCGCCGTCTGGACAATCTTCGCTATCATCGGCATTCAGCTCCGCGAGGAGTTGCAGCTGTCAGAAGCCCAGTTCGGACTCCTGGTCGGTACGCCGATCCTTACGGGATCGCTGATCCGCATCCTGTTGGGGATCTGGACCGATCTCTACGGCGGCCGTCTGGTGTTCACGCTTAACATGCTGGCGGCTGCGGTTGCCACCTACCTGCTCACCTATGCCACGACCTATCCGGCGCTTCTTCTCGCCGCCCTCGGCGTCGGCATTGCCGGCGGTTCCTTTTCCATCGGCGTTGCCTACGTTTCACGCTTCTTCCCGCCCGAGCGGCAAGGCATCGCGCTTGGCATCTTCGGTGCCGGCAACGTCGGCGCCGCGGTCACCAAGCTCCTGGCACCGCTGGTGCTCGTCGCATTCGGCTGGCATGCCGTGGCTGAGGTGTGGGCGGCGGCGCTGGCCGCGATGGCGGTCCTGTTCTTCGTGACGACCAAGGACGATCCGGTCATCCGGCAGCGCCGGCTGAGCGGCGAGCGCCCGAAGAGCGCGCTTCTGGAACTTGCGCCGCTCCGCAACGTGCAGGTCTGGCGCTTCTCGCTCTACTATTTCTTCGTCTTCGGTGCCTTCGTCGCCCTGTCGCTGTGGCTGCCGCAGTATCTGGTGCGCGTCTACGGCCTCGATATCGAGACGGCTGGCGTGATCGCGGCCTGCTTCTCGATCCCCGCCAGCCTGTTCCGCGCCTATGGTGGCCATCTGTCCGATACCTACGGCGCCCGTCGCGTCCTCTACTGGACCTTCCTCGTCTCGATCGTCGCCACCTTCATCCTGTCCTATCCGGCCGCCGACTACGTGATCCAGGGCGTCCATGGAGACATCCGGTTCCACCTCGGCATGGGCCTCGTCGGCTTCACCGTGACCGTGTTCATCCTGGGTTTCTTCATGGCCCTCGGCAAGGCGGCGGTCTACAAGCACATTCCCGTCTACTATCCCAATCACGTCGGCGCGGTCGGCGGCCTCGTCGGCATGATCGGCGGTCTCGGCGGCTTTCTGCTGCCCATCCTGTTCGGCGTGCTGCTCGACCTGACGGGCCTCTGGACGTCCTGCTTCATGGCGCTGTTCGTCATCGTCGCGGTGTCGCTCATATGGATGCACTTCACGATCCGCCAGATGGAGCGGGCCGCTGCCGGGCCGGTGCTCGCCGCGCTGCCGCCGTTCCCCGAAATGCTGGACATGCCGAGGCCCGTCGCGGCTGTCGCGCCCAGCAAGGCCGTGCTCACCGATTGGCGGCCGGAGGACGAGACCTTCTGGCACGCGACCGGTCGCCGCATTGCCCAGCGGAATCTCTGGTTGTCGATCCCCTCGCTGCTGCTCAGCTTCGCCATCTGGCAGGTCTGGTCGGTGGTGGTCAGCAAGCTGCCGCTCGTCGGCTTCAACCTCACCACCGACCAGCTGTTCTGGCTGGCGGCGCTGCCCGGCCTGTCCGGCGCGACCTTGCGCATCTTCTACTCCTTCATGGTGCCGATTTTCGGCGGTCGTCTCTGGACGACGCTGACCACATGGTCGCTGGTCATCCCGGCGGTGGGCATCGGCTATGCGGTCCAGAACCCCGAGACGCCCTATGTGGTGCTGCTCATCCTCGCGCTATGCTGCGGCTTCGGCGGCGGCAACTTCGCGTCGTCCATGGCCAACATCTCCTTCTTCTTCCCGAGGGCGGAGAAGGGCAATGCGATGGCGCTCAACGCCGGTCTTGGCAATCTCGGCGTGTCCGTCGTCCAGTTCGTCGTTCCGCTGGTCATCACCATGGGGATGTTCGGCAAGCTCGGCGGCGAGCCGGCCATGGTGAGCACACCATCCGGCTCGGCGCCGCTCTGGCTCCAGAACGCCGGCTTCTTCTTCGTGCCGTTCATTGCCCTCTCGGCCTTCGCGTCGTGGTTTGGCATGAATGACATCGCTTCGGCCAAGGCGTCTTTCTCCGAACAGGCGGTGATCTTCGAGCGGCGGCACAACTGGATCATGTGCTGGCTCTACACCGGCACCTTCGGCTCGTTCATCGGCTATTCCGCCGGTTTCCCGCTGCTCTCCAAGATGCTGTTCCCTGAGGTCAACGCGCTGGCCTACGCCTTCCTCGGCCCGCTCGTCGGCGCACTTGCCCGCTCGGGAACCGGCTGGCTGGCCGATCGGCAGGGTGGCGCCCGCGTCACCGTCTGGGTGTTCGCGCTGATGATGGCCGGAACGGCCGGCGTCCTCTGGTTCATCGGCATCAAGGATCAGCCGGGGGCATTCTGGGGCTTCTTCGTGTCGTTCCTGGTGCTGTTCTTTGCGACCGGCGTCGGCAATGCCTCGACCTTCCAGATGATTCCGGCCATCTCGGCGCGTGAGATGATGCGCCTGATGCCGGACGCCGATCCGGAGACGCGGCGCCTTCAGGCCGAGAAGGAGAGCGCGGCCATCACCGGCTTCACGTCGGCCATCGCCGCGTTCGGTGCCTTCTTCATTCCCAAGGGCTTCGGAACCTCCATCGCGCTGACCGGCGGCGCCGAAGCGGCCCTGTGGTCGTTCATGGTCTTCTACGTCACCTGCCTCGTGATCACCTGGGGCGTCTACGCGCGCCGGGGCGGTCTTCTCTACGAAGTCGAGCGCCAGCGGCGGTCCGCGGTCGCTTCTGCCACCCGCTAATTCCACGAAAGGCGAGAACAATGTCGCATTTTCTCGATCGCCTGACCTTCTTCCGCAAGACCGTCGAGCCCTTCTCGGACAATCATGGCATTGTCACCAACGAAGACCGGTCCTGGGAGGACGGCTATCGCAAGCGCTGGCAGCACGACAAGATCGTCCGCTCGACACATGGCGTGAACTGCACCGGCTCGTGCTCCTGGAAGATCTACGTCAAGGGCGGCATCGTCACCTGGGAGACCCAGCAGACCGACTATCCGCGCACCCGTGCCGACCTGCCGAACCACGAGCCGCGCGGCTGCGCCCGTGGCGCGTCCTACAGCTGGTATCTCTATTCCGGCGCCCGGGTGAAGCATCCCATGGTGCGCGGCCGCCTGCTACGGCTGTGGCGCGAGGCGCGCAAGACCCTGTCGCCCGTCGCCGCATGGGCCTCGATCGTCGGCGATGCCGAGAAGCGGCGGTCCTACACCTCGATCCGCGGCCACGGCGGGCTGGTGCGGGCGACGTGGGACGAGGTCAACGAGATCATCGCCGCCGCCAACGCCCATACCATCAAGGCGCACGGCCCCGACCGCGTCGTCGGCTTCTCGCCCATTCCGGCCATGTCGATGATCTCCTATGCGGCCGGCGCCCGCTATCTGTCGCTGATCGGCGGCGTCTGCCTGTCGTTCTACGACTGGTACTGCGACCTGCCGCCCGCCTCACCCCAGACCTGGGGCGAGCAGACCGACGTGCCGGAAAGCGCCGACTGGTACAACGCCGGCTTCCTGATCCTCTGGGGTTCCAACGTGCCGCAGACGCGCACGCCCGACGCCCATTTCTACACCGAGGTTCGCTACAAGGGCACCAAGAGCGCCGTCGTCAGCCCCGACTATGCCGAGGCGACCAAGTTCGCCGACATCTGGCTCGCCCCCAAGCAGGGCACCGACGCCGCGCTGGCGCTGGCCATGGGCCACGTCATCCTCAGGGAGTTCCATCTCGACCGTCGCGTCGCCTATTTCGACGACTATGCGCGCCGCTACTCCGACATGCCCTTCCTCGTCCGTATGGAGGAGAAGAACGGGCGTCTCATTCCGGAGCGCATGCTGCGCGCTTCCGAACTGCCCGGAGGCCTTGGCGAGACCAATAATCCCGAGTGGAAGACGGTGGCGATCGACGAGGCCACCGGCGATCTGGTCGCGCCGCTCGGTTCCATCGGCTATCGCTGGGGCGAGAGCGGCCGCTGGAATCTCGAGGACAAGGACGGCGCCGGCCGGAATGTTCACCTGAGGCTGACGCTGGCGGACACCGACCATCAGATCGTCGCCGTCGACTTCCCCTATTTCGGTGGCAGGGCCAGCGAGCACTTCGTCTCGACCAGCCACGGCGACATCCTGACGCGGAACGTTCCGGTCCGCGAGATCGCCATGGCCGATGGATCGAAGGTGAAGGTTGCCACCGTCTACGACCTGATGATGGCCAACTACGGCCTCGATCGCGGCTTCGGCGGCGATTTCGTCGCCCGCACCTATGATCAGGACGTGCCGTTCACCCCGGCCTGGGCCGAGAAGATCACCGGCGTCAAGCGCGACGCCATCGTCACCGTCGCCCGCGAGTTCGCCGAGAACGCCGAGAAAACCAACGGCCGCTCAATGGTTATCCTCGGCGCCGGCATCAACCATTGGTACCACATGGACATGGCTTACCGGGGGATCATCAATCTCCTGGTGTTCTGCGGCGCCATCGGCCAGTCGGGCGGCGGTTGGTCGCACTATGTCGGCCAGGAAAAGCTCCGGCCGCAGACCGGCTGGGCACCGCTCGCCTTCGGTCTCGACTGGGCGCGACCGTCCCGCCAGCAGAATTCGACGTCCTTCTTCTACGCTCACACCGACCAGTGGCGCTATGAGAGCCTGACGGCGGCCGAGATCCTGTCGCCGACGGCGCCCAAGGGCGAGTGGGAAAACAGCTTCATCGACTACAACGTCCGCGCCGAGCGCATGGGCTGGCTGCCGTCGGCGCCGCAGCTCAAGCAGAACCCGCTCGCCATTGCCGCCGCCGCCAGGGCCGCCGGCCTTGAGGTGAAGGATTACGTCGCCAAGGCCGTTAAGTCGGGCGAGCTCAACCTCTCCTGCGAGGACCCGGACGATCCTGCCAACTGGCCGCGCAATCTGTTCGTCTGGCGGTCGAACCTCCTGGGTTCGTCCGGCAAGGGGCACGAGTATTTCCTGAAACACCTGCTCGGCACCAAGCATGGCGTGATGGGCAAGGATCTCGGTACCGAAGGCGCGGTGCTCAACAAGGAAGTCGTCTGGCACGACACGGCGCCGGAGGGGAAGCTCGACCTGTTGGTGACGCTCGATTTCCGCATGTCGACCACCTGCGTCTACTCGGACATCGTGCTGCCGACCGCCACCTGGTACGAGAAGAACGACCTCAACACCTCCGACATGCACCCCTTCATCCATCCGCTGTCCGCCGCCGTCGATCCGGCCTGGGAAGCGCGCTCGGACTGGGAGATCTACAAGGGGCTCGCCAAGGCCTTCTCGGCCATCGCGCCGGAAGTGCTTGGTGTCGAGGAGGATGTCGTCCTCACGCCCATCCAGCACGACAGCCCCGGCGAGATCGCGCAAGCCTTCGACGTTGCCGACTGGAAGCGCGGCGAGATCGACCCGATCCCCGGACGGACCATGCCGGCGGTCAGCGTCGTCAAGCGCGATTATCCGCACATCTTCGAGCGGTTCACCGCCCTCGGCCCGCTGATGACCGACGTCGGCAACGGCGGCAAGGGCATCGCCTGGAAGACCGAACACGAGGTGGAGGCGCTCGGCGCGCTCAACGGCGTGCATCGTGACGGAGCCGCCAAGGGCCTGCCGAAGATCGACACCGACATCGACGCCACCGAGGTGGTGCTGATGCTCGCCCCCGAGACCAACGGCGAGGTGGCCGTCAAGGCCTGGGAAGCGCTCGGCAAGGTCACCGGCCGCGAGCACGCCCATCTCGCCCTGCCGAAGGAAGACGAGAAGATCCGCTTCCGCGACATCCAGGCGCAACCGCGCAAGATCATCTCCTCACCCACCTGGTCGGGCATCGAGAGCGAGAAGGTCTGCTACAACGCCGGCTACACCAACGTTCACGAGCTGATCCCCTGGCGGACCCTGACCGGCCGGCAGCAGCTCTATCAGGATCACCTGTGGATGCGGGCGTTCGGCGAGAGCTTCGTCACCTGGAAGCCGCCGGTCGACCTTAAGGCCATCGCCCGTCTTGGCGAGCACAAGAGCAACGGCGAAAAGGAGATCGCCCTCAACTTCATCACGCCGCACCAGAAGTGGGGCATCCACTCTACCTATACCGACAACCTTCTGATGCTGACGCTCAATCGCGGCGGCCCGGTGGTCTGGATATCGGAAACCGATGCCCGCTCGGCCGGCATCGTCGACAACGACTGGGTGGAGGTGTTCAACGCCAACGGGGCGCTGACGGCTCGCGCGGTGGTCTCCCAGCGCGTCAATCCGGGCATGATGATGATGTATCACGCCCAGGAAAAGATCATCAACACGCCGGGATCGGAGCTGACGGGCAACCGGGGCGGCATCCATAACTCGGTGACACGCACAGTGCTGAAGCCGACCCACATGATCGGCGGCTACGCCCAGCAATCCTACGGCTTCAACTACTACGGCACCGTCGGTTCCAACCGCGACGAGTTCGTCGTCATCCGCAAGATGTCCAAGGTCGACTGGCTGGAAGAGCCGCTCGCCGCTGGCGTCCCGGCTGCTCAGGAGGTTTGAGACATGAAGATCCGTGCCCAGATCGCCATGGTGCTGAACCTCGACAAGTGCATCGGCTGTCACACCTGTTCGGTCACTTGCAAGAACGTCTGGACCAGCCGCGAAGGCGTCGAATACGCCTGGTTCAACAACGTCGAGACCAAGCCCGGCATCGGCTACCCGCGCGAGTGGGAAAACCAGAACCGCTGGAACGGCGGCTGGCGTCGCAAGAAGAACGGCAAGATCGAGCCGAGGATCGGCGCCAAGTGGCGGGTTCTGGCCAACATCTTCGCCAACCCCGACCTGCCGGAGATCGACGACTACTACGAGCCGTTCACCTTCGACTACGAACATCTGCACAACGCCAAGGAATCCAAGGCCTTCCCGACAGCCCGTCCGCGCTCGGCCATCACTGGCGAGCGGATGGAGAAGATCGAGTGGGGACCGAACTGGGAGGAAATCCTCGGCGGCGAGTTCGCCAAGCGATCGCAGGACATCAACTTCGAGGGCGTCCAGAAGGACATCTACGGTGAGTTCGAAAACACCTTCATGATGTACCTGCCGCGCCTCTGCGAGCACTGCCTCAACCCGGCCTGCGCCGCCTCCTGTCCGTCGGGCGCCATCTACAAGCGCGAGGAGGACGGTATCGTCCTGATCGACCAGGACAAGTGCCGCGGCTGGCGCATGTGCGTCTCCGGCTGCCCCTACAAGAAGATCTATTACAACTGGTCCTCGGGCAAATCCGAGAAGTGCATCTTCTGCTACCCGCGCATCGAGGCCGGCCAGCCGACGGTCTGCTCGGAGACCTGCGTCGGCCGCATCCGCTATCTCGGCGTACTGCTTTACGATGCCGATCGCATCGAGGCCGCCGCCTCGACCGAAAACGAGCAGGACCTCTACGAGGAGCAACTGAAGCTGTTCCTCGACCCGAAAGACCCGGCGGTGATCGCCCAGGCGCGAGCCGACGGCGTACCGGAGGCGTGGATCGAGGCGGCGCGCAAATCGCCGATCTGGAAGATGGCGATGGAGTGGAAGGTCGCCTTCCCGCTGCATCCCGAATATCGCACGCTGCCGATGGTCTGGTACGTGCCGCCGCTGTCGCCCATCCAGTCGGCGGCGGCCGCTGGCCGGATCGGCGAGACGAACGGCATGCCGGACGTCCGCAGCCTGCGCATTCCCGTCCGTTACCTCGCCAACCTCCTGACCGCCGGCAAGGAAGAGCCGGTGACGCTCGCCCTCGAACGCATGCTGGCCATGCGGGCCTACATGCGCGGCAAGACGGTCGACGGCTTCGTCGACGAGACGCTCGCCGCCAGCGTCGGCCTGTCGGGCGCGACCATCGAGGACATGTATCAGGTGATGGCGATCGCCAACTATGAAGACCGCTTCGTCATCCCGACCAACCATCGCGAGACCAATGACGACGCTCTCAGCCTGCGCGGCTCCTGCGGCTTCTCGTTCGGCAACGGCTGCTCGGGTGGCGACACCGACGTCAACCTGTTCTCGACCGCCAAGTTGAAGAAGGCCAAGAACCCGATGGAGGTGCTGTGATGTCCAACACGTTGAGGGCACTGTCGGCACTTCTCGCCTACCCGACTGAAGATCTGCGGGCGGCGGTCGCAGACATCGGCGCCGTGCTGGTTGACGAAGGGATGGTATCGGCGCACGAGCGCTCCGACCTTTGGCCGCTGCTCGCCGAACTCCGCAATGACGACCTCTATGAGCTGCAAGAGCGTTACGTCGAGCTGTTCGACCGTTCCCGCTCCCTGACGCTCAATCTGTTCGAGCACGTGCACGGCGAAAGCCGCGACCGTGGCCAGGCCATGGTGGATCTCGCCGCGCTCTACGAGCGGGGCGGGCTGACCATGACGGCGAACGAGCTGCCGGACTATCTGCCTCTCCTCCTCGAATATGCGTCGACACGCCCCGTCGGCGAGGCGCGCCAACTGCTCTCCGACATCGCGCCGATCGTCGCCGCCCTGCGCGAGCGCCTTGTCAGCCGTGGTTCGGCCTATGCCGGCGTGTTCGGCGCGTTGCTCGCCCTTTCGGACAGCGCGAATGCCGAACCGGCGGACCTTGCCGAACCCACCGATATCGACGCCGACTGGGCCGAGGATCCGGTCGCCTTCGGGCCGGAAGCCGCGCCCGGCTGCTCGTCCGACCGCACCATGAGCCGCATCCGCGCCGCCCGGCGCGATGCGCGTGCTGAGGAGACCAACCATGTCTGAGTACATCAACAGCGCACTCTTCGGCTGGTACCCCTACGTCTGTCTCACCGTGTTCGCGCTCGGCAGCCTGATCCGCTTCGACCGCGAGCAGTACACCTGGAAGACCGGCTCGTCGCAGCTCCTGCGCCGGCGTCAGCTGTTCTGGGGATCCAACCTGTTCCATGTCGGCATCCTGATCATCTTCGGCGGCCATTTCGTCGGCCTTCTGACGCCGGTCTGGGTGTTCGATGCACTTGGCATCAGCCACACCTTCAAGCAGATCCTGGCCATGACGGTCGGCGGCATCGCCGGTGTCGCCTGCTTTGCCGGCATCGCGCTGCTTGCGCACCGCCGGCTGTTCGACCCGCGCATCCGCAACACCTCCAGCTTCTCCGACATCGCCATCCTCCTGCTGCTCTGGGCGCAGCTGACGCTCGGCCTGTCGTCGATCTTCGTGTCGGCGAACAACCTCGACGGCCACGAGATGGTGAAGCTGATGGCCTGGGCTCAGGGCATCGTCACCGCCCAGCCTTCGGCGGCGGCCTATCTCGCCGACGTCCACTGGATCTTCAAGACCCACATCCTGCTCGGTCTGACGATCTTCCTGGTGTTTCCGTTCACTCGTCTCGTGCACGTCTGGAGCGCGCCCATCTGGTACCTGGGCAGGACCGGCTATCAGGTGGTGCGCACGCGCCGCGACCTCAGGGCCGGCGTGGCGAGCCGCTCCGTTCCGCGCTCGGCGGGGGAGTGACGGATATGGTCGCCATCGACGTCGATCATCGCCACAAGCAAGGCGCTCAGCCCGAGCCTGCGGCCGCCGACAAGGCCGGCCGGAAGGAGCCTCGTGGCTCCCGTCCGACCGTCCCCAGGATTACCGTCGATGGCGTGGTGATCGACCGCAAGGCTGTCGCCGCGGAGATGCAGAACCACCCCGGAGACAATCCCGCCGAAGCCCTTCGCGAGGCGGCAACGGCCCTCATCGTGCGTCAGGTGCTGCTTGCCGAGGCGCATCGCCTCGGCATCGTCGCCGCGCCGGAAGCCGATGCCGAGGGGCGCCGCGAGACCGAGGATGACGCCCTCATCAGACTACTCTTCGCCAGGGAGGTCCCCGTTCCCTCCGCCGACGAGGATACGCTGCGCCGCTATTACGACAACAACCGCAGGCGGTTCGTGACGCCGCCGCTTTATGCCGCCAGCCACATTCTGTTCGCCGCCCGTCGGGACGACGAAGCCGCTTTCGCGGCGGCGCGCGACAAGGCGGCAGCCCTTCGCGAACAGCTCGTCCGGCAGCCGCAGCGCTTTGCCGAGTTCGCAGAGGGGCTCTCGGACTGTCCGTCGGCCAAGGTCGGAGGATCCCTCGGGCAGATCAGCCTCGGCGAAACGACGCCGGAGTTCGAGACCGCGCTGGTTTCGCTGTCGCCGGAAGACCTCTCCGACCCGGTCGAGACGCGCTATGGCGTCCACCTCATTCGGCTCGATCGCAAGATCGAAGGGGAGCAGCTTCCCTTCGAGGCGGTGAAGGATCGCATCGCCGATTATCTCGCCGAGCGCGTCGAGCGACGGGCCAGTGCCCAATACATCTCCCAACTGATCGGTCGGGCGCATATCGACGGGTTCGATCTCGCCGGTTCCGTCCAACCGCTCGTCCAGTGAGGACGACATGCTTGGCAAGCTGATTGACGATCTCGACGATCCGGACGTCGTGCTCGACCTCGTCGCCGCTCTCGATGCGCCCGATCTCCTTGCCCGCATCGGCCGGGCCGCCGAAGCGGAGGGACTGACGCCATCGGCCTATCTCGCCGCATCGGTTCGAACCTTCGTCGACGAGGCGTCGGATGACATCTGGCTTCAGCTTGTCGGCATCATGAATCGGGCGGAAGACCCGAGCCTTGCGGCGATGCGCGCCATCCTCGAAGCCGTGCTTCCGGCGGGCGAGGGAGTGACGACATGACCTTTCACGTGACCGACGCCTTCCGGCCCGTCACCTTGGGCATGCAGTCCTTCGAAGCCGCTCGCCTTGAGGCTCTGCGTCTCGTCGGTCCGGTCGACCGCAGCGAAACGGTGCCGCTCGGTGAAGCGCTCGGGCGCGTTCTCGCCGAGACGGTGGTTGCCCCGCGCGATCTTCCCGCCTTCGATCAGGCAGCCATGGATGGCTACGCGGTCCGCTTTGCCGATGTCGCCGCGGGTCCGCTTCGTGTCGATGGGGTGACGCATGCCGGCGATGCGCCGGCCCGCCTGACGCCCAACTGCGCCCATCGCATCATGACCGGAGCGAGCCTGCCGGCTGGAGCGGACACGGTCGTTCCTTATGAGGAAACGACCATCGTCCACGATGGTGTGGCGATGCTGGGCTCCTCCCAGCCCGAAGGAAACGTCCGCAAGGCGGGCGAGGATATCGCGCGCGGCCAGATGGTGCTGGCAAAGGGTCGGCGCCTGGCATGGCCGGAGATTGCCGCCCTGGCGGCGCTCGGCATCGGCTCCGTGCGGGTGACCACACCCGTCCGGGTGTCCATAGTGACCACCGGCGCGGAGCTCCGAAGCTCCGGCGAAGCCTTGCCGGCGGCGGGCATCTACGATTCCAACGGTCCCATGCTGATGGCCCTGCTGGCCGGCCGCGGCGTCGACGTGACCAGGACCACGGTGGGCGACAACTATGACGCCCTGGTCGAGCGGCTCGCCCATGCCAGCCGCCAGTCCGATCTCGTCGTCACCTCGGCCGGCATGTCTGCGGGCGACCGCGATCTGGTACGCGCCGCCCTGGCCGCGGTCGGCGGGACGCTCACCATATCCTCGGTCGCCATCAAGCCGGGAAAGCCACTTGCCCTTGGCGCGATCGGCGCCGCCGCCTTCGTCGGGCTGCCGGGCAATCCTCAGGCGGCGGCGTTCTCCGCCCTGGCCTTCGTGCGGCCGATGATCGCCGCCCTCTCGGGTCGGCCCCGGATCCTGCCCGTCACGGCCCTGTCCGCCTTTGCCATCGGTCGCCCGTCGGAGAAGACCGAGCTTCTCCCCGTCACTCTTGAGGCGAGCTCAGGCCGGCTCACGGCCCACCGTGTCGGGCAGCCGGGGTCGCACCGTCTGATGCCTCTCCTTGCTGCCGATGCCCTGGCGATCATCCCGGCCGCCGACACGCCCCTCAAAGCCGGCGACCGGCTCGAAGTGCTGCCTTTCCACGACCCGGAGTTCCAGGGAGTGCCGTCGTGACCTGTGCGCTGACCGATCGCTTTGGCCGCACCATCCGCTATCTTCGCTTGTCGGTGACCGACCGTTGCGATCTCCGCTGCGTCTATTGCATGGCCGAGGACATGCAGTTCGTGCCCAAGCGCGATCTGTTGACCCTGGAGGAGCTCGATCGGCTGGCATCGGCCTTCGTTGCCAGAGGCGTCAACAAGATCAGGATCACTGGCGGCGAACCACTGGTGCGCAAGGATATCTTGGCGCTGTTCCGGTCGCTGTCGCGGCATTTGCAGGGTGGGGCGCTGAAGGAGCTCACCCTCACCACCAATGGAACGCAGCTCGCCGGTCATGCCGAAGCGCTGGCCGCCGCCGGCGTCAAACGCGTCAACGTGTCGCTCGACACGCTCGATGCCGACCGCTTCCGGCTCCTCACGCGTCGTGGCCAGCTTGGCGCGGTGATGGACGGCCTCCGCGCGGCTCGGGAGGCCGGCCTCAAGATCAAGCTCAATGCCGTGGCCCTCAAGGGCATCACCGAGACGGAGATTTTCGACCTGATCGACTTCGCCCATGGCCACGGCATGGATCTGACGCTGATCGAGACCATGCCGCTCGGGGATGTCGGCGTCGACCGGACGGACCAGTATCTACCGCTGACCGAGTTGCGTCGCCTCATCGAGCGCCGCTTCACCCTTGTCGACACGCCCGAGCGCTCCGGCGGACCGGCTCGCTACACCCGCGTTGCCGAAACCGGCGGTCGTCTCGGCTTCATCACGCCGATGACGCACAATTTCTGCGATAGCTGCAACCGTGTCCGCGTCAGCGCCACTGGCGTTCTCTACACCTGCCTTGGCCAGGAGGAGCGCACCGACCTGCGATCGGCCCTGCGCGGCTCGGAAGGCGATGACCTTCTGAACGCCGCGATCGCGCGCGCCATCGAGCACAAGCCCAAGGGGCACGACTTCGCGATAGGTCCGGACGAACGGCCTTCCCTTCGTCGTCACATGTCGGCGCTTGGCGGCTGAACCACGCAAGCCCTCCGGCGCCTGGACCGTCCCTTCGGCCCCCGACCGCACGCTGCCGCCGGAGCATCGGACCGTTGCGCCGCCCGGCGGACGATGCCGCACAATGCGGCTCGATCGTCCGTCTGGTTGATGCGTGTTGCCTATAATATGCGCAATTCTACTGCATCGGGAGTGGGCGCGCGGCACCATCTCCACTCCGGACAATGACTTAGCAGATTTTAGTGAGCCTAAAAAACTGCCTTGACCGGGGCGCTCGTTCGGCTGGAAGATTTCACTATAACTAAAACCGGACGGGGCGGCATGTCAGTAAAGGACCAGACGGGTGACGACGGCGATTCCGTTGGCTCGCTCGGGCAGAAACTGCGGCGGAGGCGCAAGGAGCTCGGCCTGACCTTGAGCGAGGTCGCGGCGCGTTCGGGCTTCTCGAATGGTTTCATCTCCCAGATCGAGCGCGGTCTCACCATTCCGTCCCTGACGTCGCTGATCGCCGTCTGCGCCATCCTCCAGATGAAGGCGAGCGATTTCCTGTCCTCGCAGGCGACGCCCGAGCCATTCACCCGCCACAACGACCGCATCACCTTCGGTCTCGGCGGCCAGCAGAAGACCAGCGTCGTCTACGAGCGGTTGTCCGCGGCCTTCCCCGGCAATGTGCTGCGTTCGGTCATCATGCACGAGCCGCCCGGCTACCAGAGCGAGCGCTTTTCCCATGATGGCGAGGAGATCTTCTACATCGTCAGCGGCTCGCTGACGCTGGAGATCGACGGCGTCTCCACGGTGCTCAGCCAGGGCGACAGCGCACATTTCCCGTCGTCGCGCGTCCACGCCACCTGGAACCACACCGACCAGACCACGGTCGTGCTGCACACCTGCACCATTGACGTGTTTGGCGACGCTTACGCCGACCCGCCGGCGTCGGCCAGCGGCGAGGGGGCGATCGCCATCAACCGTGCCGCCAAACGGAAGCGATATTCAACAAAGCCAATCAAAAAAGAGGGGACCGCATCATGAACATGCCTGCAAGACTGCTAGCCGCATCCCTGCTGGCCAGCGCCGCGCTCGTCGGCGTCGCCTCGGCCGAAACGACGCTGCGCCTCGACGAGACGCCGATCGGCGAACTCGATCCGGCAAAGGCCACCGACTACGCCGACTCCATCCTGATGTTCAACGTCTACGACACGCTGGTCATCCCCAAGCAGGGCGAGGCCGGCTACCAGCCCTTCCTGGCCGAGAGCTGGACGCAGGAGGGCAACACCTTCACCTTCAAGCTGCGTTCCGACGTCAAGTTCCAGAGCGGCAACGCGCTGACCTCCGACGATGTCGTGTTCTCCTTCGATCGCATGATGGCGATCAAGAGCGGCTTCTCCTTCCTGTTCGACAATGTCGAGAAGGCCGAGGCGGTCGACGCGTCGACCGTCAAGTTCACCACCAAGTTCCCGTATGCGCCCTTCGTCGCGGCGCTGGTTCGCCTGCCGATCCTCGACAAGAAGCTGGTCTTGGAACACCTCGGTGATGGCGACGGCGAGATGAAGGATTGGGGGCAGGGCTGGCTCAACCTGCACACGGCTGGCTCAGGTGCTTACGCCGTCGTCTCGCACGACCCGCAGGCCGAGACCGTCATGGCCAAGAATGCGGGCTATTTCCTGGGCGTACCGGCGGCAGCGCCCGACAAGGTGCGTCTGCGCTACGGTCTGGAGGCGGCGACCGTCCGCACGCTGATCAGCCAGGGCGAGCACGACATCTCCTCGCAGTGGCTGCCGCCGGAGGTGCTGAAGTCGCTGTCCAAGGACGGTTTCAAGCTTCTGACCGAGTCCGGCACCGCCCAGCTCTACATCAAGCTCAACACCGCCAAGCCGCCCTTCGACGATCAGGAGTGCCGGCTCGCCATCGTCAACGCCTTCGACTACTCGACCGGCATCAAGATGGTGGCGGTGACCGACACCGTCTCGCAGGGCGCGCCGTCGACCGGCGCCATTCCCGTCGGCGGCATGGGCGCCGATCCCGAAGCGCCGGTCTTCAAGCAGGATCTCGACGCCGCCAAGGCCCATCTCGCCAAGTGCAAGTACAAGCCCGAGGACATGAACGTCGAGCTGTCCTGGATCGGCGAGGTTCCGCTCGAGGAGCGCTTCGCCCTGCTTCTCCAGGCCAACCTCAACCAGATCGGCGTCAAGTCCGAGATCAAGAAGGTTCCCTGGACGCTGTTCACCGAGCAGGTGACCAAGCCCGAGAACACGCCCAACGTCTCGCAGGTGTTCGTCGACACCATGGACGGCGATACCGATACGCTGCTCTACAGCATGTATCACTCCAGTGCCGGCGGCACCTGGATGTCGCCCGAGTATCTGAAGGACCCCGAGGTCGACAGCCTGCTGGACAAGGGGCGGGCGAGTGCCAGCGAAGCCGAGCGTAGCGAGATCTACAAGGCGCTCGACAAGCGGCTCATTGCGCTGGCGCCGACCGTCTACGCGCAGAACCAGAGGGCGGTGTTCGCCGCCTCGGACAAGGTGAGCGTCCCCGCCCTCGAGGATCCGGCCAAGGCGTTCCGCGTCGCCGCCTTCGGCTTCACGTTCCGCCTCATGGAAATGCATCCCTGACCGATGCCGGAGGCGGATCGTCGAATCCGCCTCCGCCCGTCCCGGAACCTATCGTCATGTCGCCAGTCGTTCGTCTGCTGATCAAGCGGATCGCCACGTCGTTCGTCGTGCTCGTCGGCGTCTCGCTTCTGATCTTCACCATCGCCCGTGTCATCCCGGGCGATCCCGCCCGCATCGCCCTCGGTCCGAACGCCTCCGCCGAGGCGGTGGAAGCCCTGCGCGACAAGCTGCACCTCAACGAGGCCTTCGTGGTGCAGTACGGCTACTTCATCGCGGATCTGGCGCGCGGCGACCTCGGCCAGTCGCTCTACTCCAACCGCCCCGTCACCGCCGATATCGCCGCCTACCTGCCGGCAACGCTGGAACTGGTGTTCTTCGCCGGCACGACGATGATCCTGATCGGCGTGCCGCTCGGCATGCTGGCCGCCCGCTATCGCGACCGGCCGCTCGATCACGGCATCCGCCTGTTCACCATGCTCGGCGTGTCGGCGCCCGATTTCGTCTGGGCTGTGATCCTGATGCTGATCTTCGCCTATTTTCTGCCGATCTTCCCAATCGCCGGGCGCATTTCCGACAGCTTCGCCGTACCGCCGGTCACCGGCTTTCTGACGATCGACAGCCTGATCGCCGGCGATTTCGCTGCCTTTGGCAACGTCCTGTGGCATCTGGCGCTGCCCGCCTTCGCCCTGTCCTTTGCAGGCATCGGCCAGTCCGCACGCCTTACCCGCGCCAACATGGTCGAGACCTACCGCAAGCCCTTCATCGAAATGGCAATGGCCTTCGGCTTCCCGCAGGGGCGGATTTCCCGCCGGTTCGCCTTCAAGCCGTCGATGATCCCGTCGCTGACGGTGATCGGCCTCGACCTCGCCTCCATGCTGGGCAACGCTTTCCTGGTCGAGCAGATCTTCGCCTGGCCGGGTCTGTCGCGCTACGGCGTGGCGGTCATCCTGCGCAAGGATCTCAACGCCATCGTCGGCACCGTGCTGATCATTTCGGCCATGTTCCTGATCGTCAACATCGTGGTCGATCTCCTGGTGGCGCTGATCAACCCGCGCATCCGCCTGTCCCAGAGGTCGTCATGAAGCGAGCGCTCTTCATCCTCCTGCGCAATCCGCTGTCCGTGCTCGGCCTGACGCTGGTGGGCCTCGTCGTGCTGGCGGCCGTCTTTGCCGACTATGTGGCGCCGTTTCCCGATCACAAGGGCGCCGTCGTCGACTTCCTCAACTTCAACAAGCCGCCGGAGTGGCCCTATCTGTTCGGCACCGATCTGGTCGGCCGCGACATCTTCAGCCGCATCCTGTTCGCCTACCGCATCTCGCTGACCCTTGGCGTCGTGGTGCTGGCGCTGGCCGTGCCGGTGGGCGTCACCGTGGGGCTCATTGCCGGCTACATCGGCGGACGGACCGAGTTCGTGCTGATGCGGCTCACCGACGTCTTCCTGTCCATTCCGCCCTTGGTGCTGGCGATGTCGATGATGGGCCTGCTGGAGCCGTCGCTGACCAACGGCATGATGGCGGTCACCGTCATGTGGTGGCCCTGGTATGCCCGCCTCGTCTACAACCTGACTCGATCCGAGCGCGAGGAGGGCTACGTGCTCGCCGCCGAGGTGATCGGTGCCTCGCGGCTGCATGTCATGTTCCGCGAGATCCTGCCGAACTGCGTGCCGTCGATCCTGACCAAGATGACGATCGACTTCGGCTTCGTCATCCTGATCGCCTCGTCGCTGTCCTTCCTGGGCCTCGGCGTTCAGCCGCCGACCCCGGACCTCGGGTCGATGGTGGCCGAAGGCGCGAAGTATCTGCCCGACAGCTGGTGGCTGACGGTCTTTCCGGGCCTGGCCATCCTGGTGGTGGTGTTCGGCTTCAACCTGATCGGCGACGCCCTGCGCGAAATCCTGGGGGTCGAGCAATGATCGCGCCCACGCTCGCCATCGATGACCTCCGGCTCGGTTTCCGGGGCTGGGCCGGCACGGTGGAGGTGCTGCACGGCATCTCGTTGCATATCGCCAAGGGCGAGCGCGTCGCGCTGGTCGGCGAAAGCGGGTCCGGCAAGTCGGTCACCGCGCGCCTTGTGCTGGGCCTCGTGCAGGAGCTGCGCGGCGCCCGGTTCTCCGGGCGCATGGCCTTCGAGGGGCGCGACCTCGGCGCACTGTCGCGCCGCGAGCGCGAGGCGCTCAGGGGCGACCGCATCTCGATGATCTTCCAGGATCCGACGTCGTCCCTCAACCCGGTCTACACCATCGACACCCAGTTTCACGAGGTGCTGCGGCGCGGCAATCCGGGCATTGGCGCGGCCGAGGCGCGGAAAAAGGCGATCGCGGCGCTTGCCGACGTTGCCATCGCCGATCCCGACCGGGTCCTGCGGTCCTATGCGTTCCAGCTGTCGGGCGGCATGAACCAGCGCGTGCTGATCGCCATGGCGCTCGCCAACAATCCCGCCCTGCTGCTCGCCGACGAACCCGGCACGGCTCTCGACGTCACGGTGCAGGCCCAGACGCTGGCTCTGATGCAATCCCTGGTGGCCCGACACGGCACGTCCATGCTGTTCATCTCGCACAACCTCGGCGTCGTCCGCGAGTTCGCCGACCGCGTCTATGTCATCTACAAAGGCCGCGTCGTCGAGCAGGGGCCGACCGAAGGGCTGTTCGATAACCCGCTCCATCCCTACACGCGGGCGCTGATGGCCGCCGTTCCCCGCATCACCGGCGAGGGCATCCCGGAAATCGACGAGGAGCAGACCGGCTTCTACGACCCGCTCGTCGCCCATCCCGGCTACTCGGAAGCGGAGCTCCGGCCATGAAGCCTCTTCTTCAGGTGTTCGAGGTCAGCAAGACGTTCGATGCCGGCGGCAAACCCGTGCGGGCGCTCGACGGCGTTTCCTTCAGCGTCTTCGCCGGCGAGTGCCTCGCCATCGTCGGCGAAAGCGGCTCGGGCAAGAGCACCATCGCCAACATCGTGCTCGGCATCTACCAGCCGACCTCGGGCGCGCTGCTGTTCCAGGACAAGGAGCTGCCCGACGTCCGGCCGCTGGCCCTCAAGCAGGCGATCCAGCTCGTCCAGCAGAACCCGCTGTCGTCGCTCAATCCGCGCCGCAGCGTCGGAGCGTCGATCCGCCTCGCCCTCGACGTCCACGGCATCGGCGACCGCGCCGGGCGCAAGGCGCGGGTCGGCGAACTTCTGGAAGAGGTCGGGCTGCCGGCCGACTATGCCAGCCGGTCGCCCGCCGCACTGTCCGGTGGCCAGCGCCAGCGCGTCGCCATCGCACGGGCGCTCGCCTGCCGATCGGAACTCCTGGTGCTCGACGAGCCGACCTCGGCGCTCGACGTGCTGGTTCAGGCCCGCGTGCTGAAGCTTCTGGTCGACATTCGTGAGGCACGCCGGCTGACCTACATCTTCATCACCCACGATCTCGCCGTGGTGCGCAACATCGCCGACCGCGTCGCGGTGTTCGAGAAAGGGCGGCTCGTCGAAATCGCACCGACCGCCGAGCTGTTCGCCGACCCCACGCATCCCTACACCCGCCGCCTGATCTCGGCGGTTCCCGTGACCAGCCGGCGCGAAGCGGAATTGCGCGACCGACTTCAGGAGCCTCTCGATGCCGACCTTTGACCACGACGCCTTCCTTGCTCGCCTCGCCGAGCCGGGCAACCAGCCACACGCGGCCTTCGAGGCCCTGAAGGACCTGGTGGTCGAAGAGGTCGGCGCCAAGCTGTTCACCGTCACCACGGTCGAGACGGGCACCATGCATTCGGAGCGCCTTTACTCCAACATGCCCGACGCCTATCCGGTCTATGGCCTCAAGCCCTACGAGGAAAACGACTGGACCGACGTGGTGCTGCGCGACAAGCGCACCTTCGTCGCCAACACGATCGGCGACATCGCCAAGGTGTTCTTCGACAGCGAGCTGATCCAGTCGCTGGGCTGCGAGTCCTGCATCAACGTGCCGCTCGTCGTCGACGGTCGGGTGATCGGCACGCTCAACTGCCTGCACGACGCCGGCTACTACACGCCGGACCGGGTCGCCGCCGCCGAGGCGTTGAAGCTGGCCGGCACGGTCTGCGTCCTGTTCAACTCCACGCTCAAGGCCGAGGAGGCCGCCCATGTCTGAGAAAACCTTGCGCGTTGCCACCGACGTCGGCGGTACCTTCACCGACCTCGTGGCCTTCGAGACCGATATCGCAAGCGGACGGTCGCGCATCGTCACCGCCAAGACCGACACGACGCCGCCGAACTTCGAGGCGGGCGTGCTCAACGTGTTGGCCAAGGGCGGGATCGATCCGGCGGCGGTCGACTTCCTTGCCCACGGCACCACCGTGGTGATCAACGCGCTGACTGAGCGCAAGGGCGGCAAGGTCGGCCTCGTCACCACGCTCGGCTTCCGCGACAGCCTGGAAATCGCCCGTGGCAACCGGCCGGATTTCTTCAACCTCTACTACGAGAAGCCGCCGGTGTTCGTGCCGCGCCATCTGCGCCGCGAACTGCCCGGCCGCATGACCTACAAGGGCATCGAGACCGAGCCGCTCGACCTCGCGCCGCTGGCCGCCATCGTCGCCGACTTCAAGGCCGAGGGCGTCGAGGCGGTGGCCATCTGCTTCCTGCATTCCTACGCCAATCCGGCTCACGAGCAGGCGGCGCAGGCCGAGATCGCCCGGCTGTGGCCGGAGGTGGCCACAGTGTCCTCGCACCAGATCAGCCGCGAATGGCGCGAGTACGAGCGCACCAGCACGGCCGTGATGTCGGCCTACGTTCAGCCCACTGCCGAGCGCTATCTGAAGCGGCTGGCGTCGGGCCTCGGGGAGCGCGGTTTCGGCGGCAGCCTTTACGTCATGCAGTCGAACTGCGGCGTCGACACGCTGGATAGCGTGTCGCGCATTCCGATCACCATGGTCGAATCCGGTCCGGCATCGGGCTTCTGGGGCGCCGCCGAACTCGGCAAGCTGATCGGCGAGCCGAACGTTCTGGCCCTCGACATCGGCGGTACCACCGCCAAGTGCTCGCTGATCGAGGACGGCAAGGTCCGGATCATGACCGACTACTGGATCGAGAAGAGCCGCACGTCCGCTGGCTATCCGATCATGGTGCCGGTGGTCGACCTCGTCGAGATCGGCAATGGCGGCGGCTCGATCGCCTGGGTCGACGATTTCGGCAAGCTGCACGTCGGGCCGCAGTCGGCCGGCGCCCAGCCGGGGCCGGCCGCCTACGGGCGCGGCGGCACCAGCGCCACCACCACCGATGCCAACCTTTGGCTTGGCCGCATCAACCGCGACTATTTCTGTGGCGGAGCGGTGACGGCCGACATGGGCGCGGCCAGCCTTGCCATGGTCGAGCTCGGCACCAAGTTGGGCGTTTCGGCTGACGAGGCGGCGCGCGGCATCATCCGCATCGCCAACAACAACATGGTCAACGCCCTGAAGCTGGTGTCGCTCAACCGGGGCTTCGACCCGCGCGACTTCTCGCTGGTCGCCTTCGGTGGCGGCGGCGCCATGCACGCGGTGGCGCTCGGCTGCGAACTCGGCGTCCGGAAGGTGGTCATTCCGGCCGGCGCCTCGGTGTTCTCCGCCTGGGGCATGATGATGTCGGACCTCCGGCGCGACTATTTCGTCACCCATCTCGCCGACCTCGGGCCGGGCGCGGCCGTCGAGATCGAGGCGCTGTTCAAGGAGGCGGAGGCCACGGCACTCGCGCAGTTCGCGAGCGAGGGCATCGCGGCCGACAAGGTCAGCTTCCTGCGCTACGGCAAGTTCCGCTATCAGAATCAGGAGCATACCACCGAGGTGCTGATCGACGGCGGTGCGGTGTCCGACGCGCGGCTCGGCGAGATCGAGGCCGCCTTCCACGAGGCCTACAAGCGCGAATACACCTATCGTCTCGATGCGCCCGTCGAGTTGGTCGGCATCCACATCGTCGCCTCGGCCGAGGTCGGCAAGCTGACCATGGAGGCGCGACCGCTGTCGAACGCTCCGGCGGCCAGCGCTCTCAAGGGCCGGCGCGCGGTCGACTATGCGCTTGAGGGCGTGCATCAGGCGGCCATCTATGACGGCGAGAAGCTGCTGCCGGGCATGCAGTTCGTCGGGCCGGTGATCATCGAGGACCCGGGCACCACCGTGGTGATCCACCCTGAAAACAGGGTGTCGATCGACGCCTACGGCAACATCCACATCGAACTCTGAGCGCGACGGAGCCAGCCATGACACACGACGATCCCATCACGCTCGAAATCATCCAGAACTCGCTGCAGGCGACGGCCGACGAAATGTTCGCCGCCATGCGCAAGACGGCGATGAGCTCGATCATCTATGAGGTGCTCGACATGGGCACCGGCATTCTCGACGCCAAGGGGCAGCTTGCCAGCTCGGGCGCCGGCATTCCCGGCTTCGTCGGCGTGCTCGACAAGTCGGTGAAGGTGCTGGTCGACAAGTTCGGCAAGCCCGGCGACGTCGAGCCGGGCGACGTGTTCATCACCAACGACCCCTATTACGGCGGCGTCACCCACCTCAACGATCTGGTGGTGGCAATGCCGGTGTTCGCCGGCGAGAAGCTGATCGCCTGGACGGCCAACATCGCCCACAACTCCGATGTCGGCGGCAAGTCGCCGGGCTCGCTGTCGGCCGATGCGACCGACATCTTCCAGGAAGGCCTACGTCTGCCGGCCATCAAGATGATCTCGAAGGGCGAGCCGATTGCCGGCATCTTCGACATCATCACCGTCAACTCGCGCATGCCGGACTACCTGCGGGGCGATCTCTGGGCCGCCATCGCCTCGGTGCGCATCGGCGCGCGCCGGCTGGCCGAACTGGCCGAGAAATACGGCGTAGAGACCTTCGAGAAGGCCATGGCCTCCTTCATGGACTATGGCGAGGAGGTGACGCTCAAGGAACTGGCCAAGCTGCCGCGCGGCACCTTCGAGCTGACCGAGGAGCAGGACGATGGCCGCCTGTTCAACGTCAAACTGACGATCTCCGAGAGCGAGTTCGTGGTCGATCTGCGCGACAACCCGCCCCAGGATGCCGGCCCCAACAACGCCAGCCGGGACGACGTCCTGGTATCGGTCCAGGTGATCTTCAAGGCGCTGACCGATCCCCTGTCGCCGGCCAACGAGGGCACCTTCCGGCCCCTGAAGGTGCTGACAACTGAGGGAACGACCTTCCACGCCAAGGAGCCGGCGGCCATCGGCTTCTATTACGAGATCGGTATCCGCGTCACCGACCTCATCTGGCGCTGTCTCGCGCCCCACGTGCCGCACAAGCTGCCGGCCGGCCACTTCTCGTCGATCGCCGGCACCTTCATCGGCGGCATCCACCCCGATACCGGGCGCCAGTACACCATCATCGAACCGCAGATCGGCGGATGGGGCGCGGCCGAGGGGCGCGACGGCAACAACGCCATCTTTTCGGCCGTGCATGGCGAGACTTACAACTGCCCGGCTGAGATATCGGAGGCCCGCAACGGCCTGATCGTCGACCGCATGGAACTCAACATCGCCGAGGGCGGCGAGGGCGAGTGGTGCGGCGGTCGCGGCATCCGCGTCGATTACCGCATCCGCCGTGACGACAGCTTCCTGACGCTCGGCTACACCCGTTCGCGCATTCTGCCGTGGGCGCTGAAGGGTGGCAACGAAGGCAGCGCCAACTACGCCATCGTCGCCAAGACCGACGGCACGCGGACGCGCTACGCCTACGGCTCGGGCATCCGCGTCGACGAGAACGACGTCATCGAGATCTACACCGCCACCGGTGGCGGCTTCGGCGACCCGAAACGCCGCGATCCCGCGAAGGTCGCCGCCGACATCAAGAACGGCTACATCACGGCGGAGCGGGCAAGGAAAGTGTTCGGATAGCGGTTGCAAACCGATGGGAATGGCCGTCGCCGGTGGCGGCGGTCGGTTCTGTCATTCGGGCACGAACCCGCGGGGGTAGGCGACGCCCTCGGCGCTGAACAGGTGGCAGTCGGTGCCGGAGAAGACGAACTGGCGCTGCTCGCCGGCCTTGACCGGCACGTCACCGTCGAGCACGGCGATCAGCGACGTCTCGTCGTCGCCGCGATGGGCCTGGACGATGGTCTGGTGGCCCAGCCGCTCGACGAAGGTGACGGTGACCGGCAGGCCGCCCTCGGTGCCGAGCTTGATGTGTTCGGGACGGATGCCGAGCGTCAGGTCCTCGCCGACGCTGGCGCCGGTGGAGGTCACCGCCACCTTGAGCGTCGGAACGCCGTCGCCGGCAACCGTGATGCCCTCGGCGTCGACCGCGCTGGACTTCACCTTCAGGAAGTTCATCTTGGGCGAGCCGATGAAGCCGGCGACGAACAGGTTCTGCGGCCGGTGGTAGAGTTCGAGCGGCGCGCCCACCTGCCGGACGTTGCCGGCCTCCAGCACGACGATCTTGTCGGCCAGCGTCATGGCCTCGACCTGATCGTGCGTCACGTAGACCATGGTGGAGCCGAGGTCCTCGTGCAGCTTGGCGATCTCGGCGCGGGTCGAGACGCGCAGGGCGGCATCGAGGTTGGACAGCGGCTCGTCGAACAGGAAGATCTTCGGCTCGCGGACGATGGCGCGGCCGATGGCGACGCGCTGGCGCTGGCCGCCCGACAACTGGCCGGGCTTGCGGTCCAGAAGATGCTCGATGTGCAGGATCTTGGCGGCCTTGTCGACCTTCTCGGCGATCTCGGTCTTGGAGAAGCCGGCGATCTCCAGCGCGAAGGCCATGTTGGCGTAGACCGACTTGTGCGGATAGAGCGCGTAGGACTGGAACACCATGGCGATGCCGCGGTCCTTGGGGGCGATGTCGTTGCACAACTTGTCGTCGATCAGGATCTCGCCGGAGGTGATCTCTTCGAGACCGGCGACCATTCTGAGCAGCGTCGACTTGCCGCAACCGGACGGACCGACGAAGACGACGAACTCGCCGTCGGCAATGTCGAGGTCCACCCCCTTGATGATCTCAACCCGTCCGAAGCTCTTGCGCACGTTGCGCATCGTGAGGCTGGCCATGCGGTACTCCCTTGCGGTGGCCTGACACCGGCGATTTCACTTCGCCGGAAGCCAGGCCGCTCCACGGTGTCGATCAGCGCGCTTCGAGGTTGACGGCACGAGCCGGGTAGGGCGACCGAACTGCCGAGGCGGCGGTCAGGGCTGCGATCTCCTCGGGGGCAAACTTCAGCTCGGTGGCGGCGAGGTTGGCGCGCAACTGCTCGACCGTGCGGGCGCCGATCACCACGGAGCTGACGGTCGGGCGGGCGAGAAGCCAGCCGAGCGACACCTGGGCCGGCGTGGCGCCCGGATGCGCGGCGGCCACCGCCTTGACCGCGTCCAGCGTCCGCCAGTTGGCATCCGTCGCCCGATGCGCCCAGGATTCCTCCCACTCGTCCGGTGTCGTGCCAATCCGGCCGGTCGTGGTGTCGGGGCGGGAGCCCTTCTGATACTTGCCGGTCAGGAAGCCGCCACCCAGCGGTCCCCACGGGACAATGCCGACGCCTTCCGATGCGCAGAGAGCCTCGAGTTCCGCCTCGATGCCGCGCTCGACCAGGGAGTACTGGTACTGGGCGGCGATGAAGCGCGCCCAGCCGTTACGGTCGCTGAGGCCGAGCGACTTCATCACCTGCCAGGCCATGAAGTTCGAGACGCCGATGTAGCGAACCTTGCCGGCCGCGACGAGGTCGTCGAAGGCGCGCAGCGACTCCTCGATCGGCGTCAGCGCGTCCCAGCCGTGCATGTAGTAGACGTCGACATAGTCGGTGCGCAGCCGGCGAAGGCTTGCCTCCAGCGCTTCGCAGATGTGACGGCGCGACAGCCCGACCTTGTTGGGATCGCTCCCCATCGGCCAGCGCGCCTTGGTGGCGATGACGGCGTCGGCGCGGCGGGCGCCGAGAGCCTTGCCGACGATCTCTTCGGCCCGGCCCCCTGCGTAGACATCGGCAAGGTCGAAATGATTGCCGCCCGCCTCGATGTAGGCGTCGATCAGCTTCGCGGCCTCGTTCTCCGGCGTGCCGCGATCGCTCGCCTCGCCGAATACCATGGTGCCGAGCGCCAGTTCGGAAACGAGGAGACCGGAATTGCCCAGGCGACGGTATTGCATCTTGAACCTCTTGAAAGTCACGATTTCACGGCGCCCGCGGTCAGGCCGCGAACGAAGTAGCGTTGCAGTGAGAAGAACACGGCCAGCGGCAGGATCATGGAAATGAAAGCGCCGGCGGTCAGGAGGTGCCAGTCGTTGCCGCGCGAGCCGACGATCTCGGCAAGGCGCATGGTCAGAACTTGCACATTGGGCTGGCTGCCGATGAAGATCAGCGACACCAGATAGTCGTTCCAGACCCACAGGAACTGGAAGATGGCGTAGGACGCGAGCGCCGGCCCAGCCAAGGGCAGGATGATCGAGCGGAAGATCTTGAGATGGCTGGCGCCGTCGACGGTGGCGGCCTCCAGAAGCTCGCGGGGCAGCGCGGCAATGAAGTTGTAGAGCAGGTAGATGGCGAGCGGCAGACCGAAGCCCGCGTGGGCGAGCCAGACGGCAAGGTAGGTGCCGTTCAGCCCGAGCCGTACATAGTCGCTGAGCACCGGCACCAGTGACACCTGCAACGGCACCACCATCAGCGCCACGACGATCGAGAAGATCAGCCGCCGGCCGGGAAACCTGACCCACGCAAAGCCGTAGGCGGCGAAGGCAGCCACCATCAGCGGCAGCAATACCGACGGCAAGGTGACCGCGAGGCTGTTCAGGAAGGCACCGGAAAGATCGTCACCGCGCAGCGTTTCCCTGGACCCGTCCTCGTGGGTGATCTCGTATTGCTTGCCGGTCAGCACGTTGGCGTAATTGTCGAGCGTGAGACGGGCCGTCATGGTCCAGCGCAGTTCCTCGACGCGGACGGTCCCGAGGCGCCGATTGCCGACCCAGGTGACACGCTGTCCGTCGTCGGTCTCGATGCCGGTGCGCAACTGGTCGAAGGTGCCGCTCACCCCGGCAAAGCTCATGACGCCGCTCCGGTCGAGGGACGGCTCCGGCTTGATGACCTCGACGACCTGCCAGGCGCGATGCGGGAATATCGTCCACCAGCCGCTGTTGCGGACGTCGTCGGGAGTCCGGAAGGACGATATCAGCAACCCGAGCGTCGGGATTAGCCACAGCATGCACAGCAGAATGAGGATCGGCGTAGCCAGACTGAAGCGGGCTCGCGACGGTTTGGTGAAGCGTGCCATCAGAGCGGCTCGTTCTTGTTGAAGTGGCGGATGTTGTAGATGATCACCGGCATGACGGCCGCCAGCAGGATGATGGCGATGGCCGACCCCAGACCGGCATTCCGATTGACGAAGTACTGGTTGTAGAATTGGGTGGCGATGACGTCGGTGCCGAACTGCCCGCCGGTCATCACCAGCACGATGTCGAAGATCTTCAAGGTGAAGATCACCACGGTTGCCGAAACCGCGATCAGCGTCGTCTTGATCGATGGAACGACGATCGAGAAGAAGATGCGCAGCTCGCTGGCGCCATCGATCCGCGCCGCCTCCAGCATGTCCATCGGTACCGCCTTGATGGCGGCGGAGAACAGCACCATGGCATAGCCGGTCTGAAGCCAGACGACGATGACGATCAGAAACAGGTTGTTCCAGGGCTGGAGCAGGGTGATCCAGGCCTGCGGTTCGCCGCCGAAGGCGACGACGATGGCATTGAGGAGACCGATCTGGGCTTCGCTGGGATCCTTGACGGCGTAGATGAACTTCCAGATGACGCCAGCGCCGACCAGAGAGATGGCCATCGGCATGAAGATGATGGTCTTGGCGAGTTTCTCATGCCGGCTGCGATCGGCGAACGCGGCGATCGCCAGACCCAGCAGAACCGTGAAGCCGGCGCCGAACACCAGCCACAGCAGGTTGTTGCGGAAGGTCACCAGCATGAACGGCTCGGTGAACACCGTCACGTAGTTGGCAAGGCCGACGAAAATGCTGCCGTCCCGGTTGAACAGGCTGGAATAGAAGGTGCGAGCCATCGGCAAGGCGACGAAGTAGCCGACCATGGCCACGCCGGGAACGATGAAGGGTAACGGTTGCAGCCGCCGTTCCCACCTGGGTGGCAGCTCCCGCAGGATGGCATCGACCGCTCCGTAGAGAATGGCAATGGCGACGGCGGCGCCGATGACGGCCAGAACGGCAACGAGAAGACGTGGCAGTTGGCTGTCGCGAACGAGGAAGAAGCCGAACCAGATCATCAACAGGGCAGCGGCGGCGACGGTGGGGGCGGCGATGAGCCGCAATGCTCCGCCGGGGCGTCCTCGCCCGAATGCGCTCGTCATCTCCGACATCCGGAAACCTCGTCAGGCAGACCCACACTGGCGTGGGGAGGATTGACGCGGGACCTGACGGTCCCGCGTCGTCGATCACGGTGAGGCTTGAACTGATCGGGGATCAGTTCTTCGGCCAGGAGGCGTCGATGTTCTTGAGGGCGGTGTCGAGATCTTCCGAACCGCTGATCCAGGCGGTCATTTCCTTCCAGAACGAACCGGCGCCGACTTCACCCGGCATCAGGTCCGAGCCGTCGAAACGGACTGCCGTGGCGTTGGCCAGGATCTCGGCGGCTCCACGATCGATGTCGTTGCCGTACCAGTCGAGCTTCGCGTCACTGTGCGGCGAGACGGTGCCGCCGGACGCAAGCCAGGTCTTGAGATGCTCACCACGGGCGAACCAGGCCATGACCGCGCGAACTTCCGGCCGATCGTTGAACATCGACCAGATGTCGCCACCGACGAGCACCGGCTTGCCATAGGCAGGGTCGATCCCCGGCAGATAGAAGAAGCTGTAGTCGACACCCGGCTTCAGGTCGCGATCCTTGGGGAAGAAGCTGGTGATGAAGTTGCCCTGCTTGTGCAGCCAGCACTTCGGGGGATCGGCGAACATCGGCGAAGGCGCGTCGCCGAACGATGTCGACACGATGGCCTTGGTGCCACCGTAGACCATGCCCTCGCCAAGGAAGATCGCACCGACCTGCTCGGCCGCCTTCTTCACCTGGGGCGAGGAGAACTTGAGTTCGCCGCTGGTCCAGGCGTCGTAGTCCGCCACGGAGGCGGTGCGCAGCATCATTTCCTCCAGCCAGTCGGTTGCCGGCCAACCGGTCGCCGCGCCGGACTCGATGCCGATGCACCAGGGCGTGTCGCCATCGTCGATGATCTGCTTTTCAAGCGCGACCATCTCGTCCCAGTTGGTCGGAACCTTGTAGCCCGCTTCCTCGAAAGGCTTCTTGGGGTACCAGACGAGGCTCTTGACGTTGACGCGCTCCCAGATGCCGACCAGCGTCGGTTTGCCGTCCGGGCCGGGCTTGGTGCCCATGTCGAGCCAGCTCTGCTGGTACTGGGCCTTGAGATAATCGGCGCCGAGGATGTTCCCGAGATCGATGAGCTTGCCGGTCTTGGAGAAGTTTCCCATCAGGCCGGGCTGCGGAAAGTCGACGAGGTCAGGGGTATTGCCGGCATCGACGCGGGTGGCGATGGTCGCCTCGAACTGTTTGGAGCTGGCGTACTGGATATCGATCCCGGTCAGCTCCTCGAAAGCCTTGATGTTCTGGTTGAACTTGACCTCGTCGGCATCGGCGAAAGCGCCGAAGGCCGTGACGACCGTTCCCTTGTACTTGCCGGCGAGCGCATCCGTCAGTTCCTGTGGCATTGCCGGATCGGCATGAGCGGGTGTTGCAAGCGCCGAAGCGGCCAGCAGAGCGCCGAAAACGAGAGTTTTGGGTGAAGCCGACATTGTATCCCTCCCTTGGTCATCGCCTCGATGGCCGCTTGAAAGCAGGCACGGCGATGGGTTCCGGCTCTATAGGCAAGCCGGCCCAAACATCGACGAGTGCGACGTGGCGTGGTTTGGGGGCGATGATCCCGTTTGGGCCGCTCACGCGACACAACTGGATGGTTTCCATCTCCGTCCCGAGTGGCTATATACCCTCGATGTCCATCGATGGTCAACGCAAAATGTCTATCGATGGACAAAGGTGGATATTGTGGCGAAATCAGTTGGAGTGGCGATGTCGACGATCAAGACCGTGGCCGAGCGCGCCGGCGTTTCCCTGAAAACGGTGTCGCGCGTGTTCAGTGCTCCGGACACGGTATCGGAGGCCATGCGTGCGCGCGTTCTGGAGGCTGCCGCGGAACTCGATTTCATTCCCGACCGACGAGCCCAGACCATGCGCTCCGGGCGCTCGGGCGTGATCGGTCTTCTGACCGATGTCGCGGCGTCGACGCCATGTTCCATCGACATCGTGCGGGGCGTCGAGGAAGCGCTGGCCGAGCGAGACATGTCGTTGCTGATCGGCAGCATGGAAAACCGGGCGGAGAGCTCCGATTCCATCTTGCGCAGCTTTCGCGCGGTTCGCGTCGAGGGGGTTATCTACGCGGCGACCTACCATCGCGAGATCCATGACTTTGCGCCGCTTCGGCTGCCGAGCGTCATGGTCAACTGTTTTTCGCACAGCCGCGATCTGCCGACCGTCATCCCCGATGAGGAAGGGGGCGGTTTCAGCGTCGGCGTTCATCTCATAGGCCTCGGCCACCGCCGGATCGCCTATCTGACCCTGTCGCCCAACATCGAGGCGACGCAACTGCGTCTTGCCGGCCTGAAGCGGGCCCTGCGCGAGGCCGGTCTCGACGAGCCGCCGGATCTCGCGGTAACCGGCCAGTCGCGCGCCGGTACCTTCGACCGGGAGGAAGCGTTTGGTGCGGCACGGCGCCTGCTCGACCGGCCCGATCGGCCGACAGCCGTCTTCTGCGGCAATGACGAGATGGCGATGCAGGTCTATCACGCCGCCGCCGAGCTCGGTCTGGTCATTCCGCGCGATCTCTCCGTCGTCGGCTTTGACGACCATCGGCTGTTCTCCGAGGGGCTGCGGCCAGCCTTGACCACCGTCGCATTACCCTACGTCCGGATGGGCAACGTCGCCGTCGGCGTGCTTCTCGATGAGAAGACGGATCCGTCCAAGCCGAAGACGCGGCTGATCGAGGGGCCTCTGGTCGTCAGGCAATCGACGGCAGCGCCGGGCGACGCCTGACGCAGCCGGCACGGCCATCGCGAATAACGATGGGCTTCCTGTCGGGCATTCCGCTTCATAGCGGATGTTGGCGCCGGATGCAGATGGACAGCTGCCGTATGGGACGGCATGCTGGCTCCGGATCATCTGACGCTAACGCAAGGACAACCTGAATGCCGTCGTGGGACGAGGAGTTCTCAAAACCGGGCTACCGCTATGGCACGGAGCCCAATGGCTTTCTCGTCGAGACGGCGCAACGCCTCCCGAAAGGCGCCCGTATCATCGCCGCCGGTGATGGCGAGGGGCGCAATGGCGTTTGGCTGGCGTCCCAGGGGCATCGCGTTCTGGCGCTGGACGCATCTGCCGTCGGTCTCGCCAAGGCGCGGGCGCTGGCCGAGGAGCGCGGCGTTTCGCTCGAAACGGCGGTCGTCGATCTCTCCGCCTATGTGCCCGAGGCGGAGACAGCCGACGCGGTGGTGCTGATCTACGTCCACATGCCGCCTGCCATACGCCGTGCCGCCCACCGCAATCTCATACGCGCGCTGAAGCCGGACGGACTGATCATCCTCGAAGCGTTCCACCGCGATCAGCTTGGCCGGTCGAGCGGCGGGCCGAGGGACATTGCGTTGCTGTTCGACTTGGCGCTTCTCGCCGAGGATTTCGGCCCCGACGTCCGCGCCATCCATAGCTTTGAAGGCGAGGTCGAGCTCGACGAAGGGCGCGGCCATGTCGGCAGGGGCGCAATCGTTCGCTTCGTCGGTGCCAAGGTCTAGCCGTTCTCCGCCGCCCAGGAGCCTCGCTCGATGAGCGGGGCTTGGTGGCGAGAAGGATCAAGCCCCCGCCTGGGGGACCGGCAGAACGATGACCGACGCGCCCGCGGGGACGCGATTGTAGAGATCGATGATGTCCTCGTTCATCAGGCGGATGCACCCCGACGACATGGCCTTTCCGATCGAGGCTGGTTCGTTGGTGCCGTGGATGCGGTAGAGCGTGTCCTTGCCTCCCTCGAACAGATAGAGGGCGCGAGCGCCGAGCGGGTTGCCTTCGCCGCCTTCCATGCCGCCGGCCCATTGGGCGTAGCGTTGGGGATCGCGGGCGATCATGTCTCGGGTCGGCGTCCAGCGCGGCCATTCCCGCTTGAAGGCCACCCTGGCTCTGCCTGACCACTCCATGCCGGCCTTGCCAACGCCGACGCCGTAGCGAAGCGCCATGCCATCTTCCTGCACCAGATAGAGATAGCGGTTTGCCGGATCGACGACGAGGGTGCCGGGAGTGGCGCCCGTCGGATCGGCGACCAGTTGGCGCCGGTACTGTGGTGGGGGAGTTGTGACCCCGGCGCCGGGACTTGCGGCGGAGACCGCCGGCAGAGGCGGCATGGCAGGCCCGTAGGGCGAGCTGACACAGGCGGCAAGCAAGAGCGGTGCAAAGGCGAGGATCAGAGCAAGTCTCATTGGGCGTCTCCTGCCTGGCGGCTGCGGGCTTCGGCGATCGCCTCGCGGAAACCATCGTAATCGAGGGTGGAGGCGAGGAGCGGCCCGATCAGGTAGGTCGGCGTGCCCTGGAGGCCGAGCGCGTCGGCCTGATCCATGTTGCGAGCGAGCAGTTCGGTGATCTCCTTCTTCCTGGTTTCGAGGTCGGTCTTGAGGCGCTGCATGTCGATGCCGGCCGTCGCAAGGGCCTGTTCCATGTCCTCTTGCGACACGGCGCGGCCGGAGATGGACATGAGAGCATGGTGAGCACGCTCGTAGGAGCCTTGGTAATGGGCGGCCAAGGCCATCCGGGCGCCATAGACCGAGGCCTGCGACAGGATCGGCCAGTCCTTGTAGACGAGGCGGATGTTGCCATCTTCGCGGACGGCACGGGCGAGGTCCGGCTCGGCCTTCTTGCAGAAGGGACAATTGTAGTCGGAGAAGGAGACGATGGTCAGGTCTCCCTTGGGGTTGCCGCCCACTGGGGCGGCGGGATCATGAAGAAGATCGTCGAGGCTCACCTCGGCGGCCAAGGCCGGCAAGCTTCCCATGCCGATGGCGGCAGCCAGCGCGGTGCCGGCTCCTGCGAGAAATGTGCGTCGTTGCATGGAAATCCTTTCGTGCGAGTCTCAGATAGCAAGGCGAGCGGTCAGATCGGCGGCATTGATGGCGCCGATGAGGCGAGAGCCGGGAATTTCCCGTCCATTGGCGTCGAGCAGGAACAAGGCCGGCGGCCCGATGACGCGAAAACGCGCCATCAGCTTCTCGGCCTCGGTGGTCTGGGCGGTGATGTCGACGGAAATGCGGGGCGTGCGCGCCAGGCGATCGCGGAGGCCGGGCTCGGCGAGGATCTTCTCATTGGACTTGCAGACCGTGCACCAGTCGGCGGTGAACAGAATGAGCACCGGTTTGCCGGCGGTTGCCTCGGCGGCGAAGGCTCGGTCGAAGTCGGCCGGCTGAGTCAGGCGCAACGTGACGGCCTGATCCGTTTCGCGTCCGGCGACGAAGGCGAGCGGGCGCAATGGATCGCCGCTGCCGCCCGCCGCGCCTACGATCAGCACCGCGCCATAAAGCGCTCCCGAGAGGCCGATCGCCTTGGAAAGCCGAGCGTTCCAGGGGCTTGCGCTGTCCAGCCGATCGAAGGCACCGAGGAATGTCGCGACGATGACGCCCCATGCGCCCCAAAGCGCCAACCCTGCCGGGAGCGGCAGGAGGCGTGCGACCAGCATGACGGCAACGCCGAGAAAGATCAGGCCGAAGAGGCGGTGAAAGCCGTCCAGCCAGGGGCCGGCCTTTGGCAGGAAGCGTGCGCCGAAGGTGCCGGCCAACACCAGCGGCAGGCCCATGCCGAGCCCAAGGGCGAATAGCGCCGCGCCGCCGCGTGCGGCATCGCCGCTGTCGATGGCGTAGAGCATGGCGGCGGCCAGCGGCGGGGTGACGCAAGGGCCGATCACCAACGCCGAACCGAAGCCGATGAGCGCCGCGCCGCCCAGCGAGCCGCCGCGCACGGGAAGGGCAGCGATCCGCGTGACGATGAACGACGGCAGCGCCAGCTCGAACAAGCCGAACATGGCGAGCGCCAGCGCAACGAAGATGGCGGCCGAAAGCCCCAGCACCAGCGGCGTCTGCAACAGGACCTGGAGATTGGCGCCGCTCCAGCCGGCGACGAGGCCGGCAAGGCCATAGGCCGAGGCCATAGCCAGAACGTAGGCGGCCGAAAGCGAGAAGCCGCGCCGGATCGAACGCTGTCCCGCTCCAACCAGAATGCCCGAGAGGATGGGGATCATCGGGAAGACGCAGGGCGTGAAGGCGAGTAGCAGCCCGAAGCCGACGAAGGCGGGAATGACGGCGAGACTGCCGCTCGACAGAGCCGTGCCGGCCTCCCGATCGACACTGCCTTGTGGCGCGTCCTGCGACGGGACAAGCGGATCGGCGGTGTCGGCCAGCAGCGAGGCGCGCGGCCGTTGGGTGACCACGAGCGAGGCGAGATCGACCTGGCTCCGGACCGGCGGGTAGCAGATGCCGGACTCGGCGCAGCCCTGATAGGTGACGTCCAGAACACCGCTTGGCGGCATGTCGGGCACCGTCAGCGCGACGACGTCGTGGTAGACCTCGACCTCACCGAAGTTGGGATCGTCCTTGGTTTCGCCTGGCGGTGGGGTCAGGGCGAGATCGCGACCATGGAGCGACGCCTTCAGGCTGTCGCGATAGAGATAGGCGCCCGGCGCCACCGTCCAGGCAAGGCGCAAAGCTCCCTCTCGGCTGGCGTTGAGCGTGAACACCTTGTCGGCCGGGGCCGGCGTTTCGGCCTTGGCGGCGAGCGGAAAAAGCACGAGCGGCAGCAGAAGGATGAAGAGCCATCTCGCCTTGATCGAAAAATTCATGCCGCCGGTCGCCTCGCTGATTCCACTGGACAAGACGCATAGTGTCGCCCGACCTTAAGCCAGCCTTAAGGCAGGCAAGGTCCATCGGGGCCAACGTGGTTGCCTGGGAAGGAGCGCGATGCGCATCTTGGTGGTCGAGGACGATCCGGTGCTGGCCGACGGGCTGAAGGTTGGACTGGGGTTGGCGGGCTCGACGGTCGACGTGGTGTTCACGGCGGCCGACGCGCGCGCTGCGCTCTCGGCCTCGCGGTTCGATGCGGTGGTGCTCGACCGCATGCTGCCCGATGGTGCCGGCCTCGACATTCTCGCCGATCTCAGGCGGCAGGGCGATGCGACGCCGGTGCTGCTGCTCACCGCCCTCGACGAGACGTCCGACCGGATCGCCGGTCTCGATGCCGGCGCCGACGACTATCTCGGCAAGCCCTTCGATCTGGACGAACTGGCCGCCCGGTTGCGCGCCATCGCCCGCCGCCGCGAGGGGCGGGCCGGTCCGTTGCTCGAGGCGGCCGGTATCGTGCTCGACCCCGCCACCTCCGTCGTGACGGTCGCGGGCAAGGCGGTGTCGCTGTCGCGTCGGGAGTTCGCCGTGCTCTCGGCGCTGATGGAGTGGCCCGGCGTCATCCGCTCGCGCACCGAACTGGAGGACCGTCTCTACGGCTGGCAGGAGGAGGTGGAAAGCAACGCCGTCGAGGTTCACATCCACAATCTGCGCGCCAAGGTCGGTCGGATGGCGATCGAAACCGTCCGGGGCCTCGGCTACCGGCTCAAGGCCGATCCATGACCTCGCTGCGCCGCCGCCTGTTCCTGCTGCTGATTTCCGCCACCGCGGCGATCTGGTTATGCGCGGTAGGCTGGATCTACTTCGAAAGCCGGGCCGAACTGGAGCATGTGCTCGATACCCGCCTGCAGGAGGCGGCGCGCATGGTCCATTCCATGGTGGCGAGCTCAAACCTGGAGACCCGTGGCGCGGCGGCCGTCACGACCGCCGAGTTCACTTACAACCGTCAACTGTCCTGCCAGGTCTGGTCGCTGAGCGGCCGGCTGCTTGCCAGGTCGGGAGGTGCGCCCGAGGGCAATCTGGCCGAGGAGATGGAGGGCTTTTCCGACCGCCGGGTGAATGGCGAGATGTGGCGCGTCTACACCGTGGTCGATTCCCTGCATGGCGTGCGGGTCGCCGTGGGCGATCGCATCGGTTTGCGGGCCCGGCTGGCGCGCGACCTGATCGTCGGACTCGTCGGGCCGGCGCTGATGGCGGTGCCGTTGCTCGGCCTGATGATCTGGGCCAGCCTCGGACGGGGACTGGCGCCGCTTCGCCGGATCGCCGGCGAGATAGCCGCCCGTAACGGCGATGACGTCAGTCCGGTGGCCGGCAAGGGCGCACCCGACGAGGTGCGGCCGCTGGTCGATGCGCTGAACGGCCTGTTCGCCAAGGTGGAGGCGGCGCGCCGCCACGAGAAGGAGATGACTGCCTTTGCCGCCCACGAGCTCAGGACGCCGCTCGCCGGCCTGAAGACGCAGGCGCAGGTAGCGCTGGCGGCCAGGGATGCGCCGACCCGGGATGGCGCGCTTCGGCAGATCATCGCCTCGGTCGACCGCGCCAGTCGTCTCGTCCGGCAGCTCTTGTCGCTGGCGCGGCTGGAGGCGCTGCCGGAAGTCGAGCCCGATGCCGGCAGGCTGGACCTCGGCGCTCTTGTGCGCGAGGTGGTCGGCGGCGTGCCGCATCGGCCGGACATGACCGTGACGATCGACGCGGCACTCGATGGACTGACAGTCCGGGCCGATCGCGACAGCCTATATCTCATCCTCCGCAACTTGGGCGAAAACGCCGCCGAACACACGACCCCACCCGGACGCATCGTCTGGACGGCGCTGCCGGACGGCCGCGGCCTCGCCATTGAAGACGAGGGTCCCGGCATCCCCGACGACGAACTCTCCGAGATCACGCGTCGGTTCTTTCGCGGACGTTACAAGAAGGGGGCAGGCAGCGGTCTCGGTCTGACCATCGCCGATCTGGGCGCCCGGCGGATCGGAGCGGCGCTGACTTTCGCCAACCGAACGGACGCCGACGGCCTGAGGGTGGAGGTCCGCTTCTCCAAGGCAGCCCTCGTCGATGCGGTCCCCGAGCGAACGATGCCCTGACCGGACCGGTCACCAGCCGGTCGGTGAACTCAAGCGCGTTCGGCTCTCTGGCCGCGCTGCGAAGTGGCCCGCTTTGCCGCGAGAGCAACTCCAGCAAAAGTGGGCACCGGTTTTGCGTCCGGAGTTGCGTAAGAATAAAGAGATAGAGCACGTTGGCGAACCAAGGTTCGCCGGGCGCGCTCTAGGAGCTGGAGCCATTGCTCGACAGCGGGCCGACACCGCGCATCGTCGCCCGCAGTGGCGCGAGGTCCGACAGCTCGCAATAGGCGCCGTATAGCCGCTGATAGCGCGCGGACCGCTCCGTGTCGGGGTGGAAAAGGCGCCGGGCGCGCGCGCCGAAGCGCCTCGCCCCGTCCTGGAAGTCGGCGACGACACCCGCTGCGACGGCTCCATGGATGGCCGCTCCGGTCGCCGTGGCGTGAGGGATCGTCGGCACTTCGATGTCCCGGCCGAGAATGTCCGCCATGATCGCCACGAGCAAGGGATTGGCTTCGGCCAGGCCTGACGTCATGACGACGCGCCGCATGTCGAGACCGCCGGCGGTGGCCAGATCCAGAACCTGGCGCGTTCCGTAGCAGAGCGCTTCCATCAGCGCCCGGTAGATGCCTGCCGCGGTGGTATCCAGGCCGAAGCCCATCAGAAGCCCGGATAGGCGCGAGTCGGCGTGGGGAACGCGATTCCCGTTCCACCAGTCGAGCCCGACAAGGTGGTTTTCGCCGGGGGCAAGCGTCGCCGCTTCGGCGTTGTAGGCGGCAAAACTGGCCGCGAGGTCGGCACCGCGCGGAAAGGTACGGACGAACCAGGCGAGGATATCGCCGAAGGCCGCCTGTCCAGCCTCGTAAAGCCACAGGTTGGGCAGGGAGCCGCCATGGGCCATGCCCTCCAGGCCGACCGGCAATGCAAGGCGCCGTTCGGCCAGAAAGAGATAGGCGGCCGACGTTCCGAGCGCGCCCACCACGGTGCCGTCGTCGACGGCGCCGACAGCCGGCAGAACCGCATGCGAGTCGATGATCGCCACCGCCACGGTTGCCGGTCCCTCGATGCCGGTCCGGCGTCGCCACTCCTGATTGAGCGCACCGGCCGGACTGCCGGCGGGCAGCGGCCGGGCGAGCCGGGCATCGAGGCCGGGCACAATATCGGAGGGATAGCCATCGGTGGCCGAGTATTGAGCCTTGTAGGCGGCAAAGCCGAGATTGCGGGCCTCGCAGCCGGTGAGCCGCAACACCATCCAGTCGCCCGCCTCGATGAATCGTTCGGACCGCGCCCAGATCTCCGGTGCCTCGTCCGCCAGTTGCGCTGCCTTGGCGAGCAGCCACTCGCCAGACACGCGCCCACCGAAGTCGTCGAGGTAGGCGCCGCCCGCGGCGTTGATTTCATCGGCGTAGCGTTGCGCGGCGCTGTGCTTCCAGAGCTTGACGTAGGCGTGTGGCTCGTTTGGCATCAGCTCCGACATCGGGGTGCCGTCCGCCATGGCCGGCAGCGGCGACGACGCGGTGAAGTCGATGCCGATCGCCAGGATCTGGCGCCCTTGCCCGAGGCGCTGCAGCACCTCCTCCGCAGCAGCGAGATAGTCGCCGGGATCCTGCAGGGCGAAGCCGGGCGGCAGAGGGGTGCCGTCGGCCAGCGTTCCGCTCATCACGCCGTGACGGTAGGAGGAGGCATGATGGTCGACGGCTGTGCCCGAGTCGGCGTCCATGAGCACGCCGCGTACCGATAGCGTCCCGAAATCGAGGCCGATGAGATACCGCACGCCCATGCCGCCACTCCCACAGTCGACACCAGAGCTCGGCCGGCGTCGCGAACTTTTATATACCCTGGTATGTCTGTGTATGATCAAAAGTCAACATGATTTTGTGTTTTTTTGTACATAAGTGGCGATGGAAATGCCGTTTGGCGCATGATCATTTGCGACCGTTGGCGATATGAGTTGATGGAGAGAAATTGGATGCCAGAAGCGGCAAGTATCCTGCGGGCTCGGCTACGTGTTGCCGGCCACCGTCGAGAAAGCCCATCTCGCATCGGCTCTGATATCGCCAGAGCCGGGGCCATGGTCGCCCGGATGTCCTGCGCTATGAAGATGCGAAGGGGGCGGTGGCAACGGCGTCTCGCTCGGCGGCGAGCTGAGCCTGCCTGCGCCGGCGGCAGTCGCAGGATAGAGCGGCGAGCCGATACGTCCGCACCAGGAGGCCGGCCGGAGGTTCCGGCCGGCGGGTTGGTCGTCTGTTGCTATGCCGCGTTGAACCGAAGCTCCAGCGGCGTCGCGTTCCCACTCAGGCAAGCGGTCGGTAGTCCACGTCGTAGCCGAAGTAGCGGGGGCCGACGAGACCGATGCCTTGCGGCGTGCGCCAGAGCGGGTTGCAAGGCAGCGCCAGCACCTTGAGGCGAAGACCGTAGCGAAGCGCATCGGCGGTGACGGGGTTGCCGCTTTCCGCCTCGAGGGCCGTGATCAGGTCGGGCGTCGTGACGATGATTTCGCCGTCGCGCTCGGCCACCAGGAACTCGTTCTGGAAATCGAGGCGGAAATCGTGCCCCTTCCACTCCTCGACACCCTCGAAGCGGGCCTTGCCACGGGCAAAGCCGCCCACGGTTCGCCGTTCGATGTCCTTGATGCGACCATGGAAGATGACCTGGGCGTCAAGCTCGTCGACAATCGCCGCAACGGGATCGCGATGGCCGGCCCGCGCTCCGCGCAGCGTCTCGCCGAGCTTGGCGGTCAGGCTGAGCGTGCCGCGCACCACGCACTTCTTGGCGGTGGCGCCGTCCATGGAATAGAAGGCGAGCAGGGCCGAGCCGCCCATTTCCACCGTGGCGGCGCGGGCCAGCCGCTCGGTCCAGGCGTTGGAGACGGTGTCGAGCACCAGCGAGTTGCCCTTGTCGTCGCAGAGCACCATCGGGGTCGCCTTGACGCCATACATGCCGAAGGTCTCCATCTGGAGCTCCGGAAAGGCGCGTCCCATACCGTCGCCGTCCACCAGCGGCAACCCGGTTTCGGCAGCCACGACGAAGGGGGTCGTGGAGTTGACGCCGCCGGCCTCGCCGCAGAGCACCGCGTCGATCTTGCGGCCGAGCAGTTCTTCAAGCTTGCGGAAGGCGATGATCAGTTCGCGGCCGGCCGGGATCTTCTCGGTCATCACCGTCGGCGCGCCCATCATGCACACCGGCACCACCAGGGCGTCGTCGGCGAGTTCGTCGACGTCGATGATCTTGACCGGTGCGTGCCGGCGGATCGCCTCCTGGGCCATCAGCTTGCCGACGTAGGGGTCGCCGCCGCCACCCGTGCCGAGAATGGCGCCGCCGGTGGCGATGTCTTCCATGTCCTCGACGTGAACGATGCGCTTGATCTTCATGGCTTCATCCTTGGATGGACGCTTGCGAGGCGACGATGGGCACGAAGGCGAGCTCGGGATAGCCGAAGGCCTTGGGGCCGACGACGTCGAGCGCCTTTTCCGTTTTCATGAGCGGATGGACCGGCAGGCCGAGCACGGCGACGCGCTGGCCATAGCGCAGCACCTCGGTGGTGATCGGTTCGCCAGTGTCGAGGTCGAGATTGACGATGAGATCGGGCACCATGACCTTCGGCTCGCCGTCGACCCATAGAACGAGATTCTCGTTCTGGATGGCGATGCGGGCCTCCGAGCCGGCAAAGTCGTCGATTCCGGTGAGGATGGCGTGGCCTCGGGCGAACCCGCCGGTCAGCTCGCGCCTGACGTCGGTGATCTTGCCCGTGAAATACAGGCCGCCGCCGGTCACCTTCAGCACGGCTTCGATGACGTTGCGCCGATCCTTCCGGGCGTCGAGCACGGTATGGCCGATCCTGAGCGCTTCGCTGACCGTGCCGGGCACGGCCGTGCGGCGAACGAACTCCATGGTCATCGGCGCCGAGGCGAGCCCGGCGGTGGCTCCCATGGCGACGGCGGCGTCGCGGGCAAAGCGCTCCAGCCAGAACATGTCGATCACCTTGCGAAAGACGACGACATTGCCCTTCTCGTCGGCGATGGCGGCCGGCGCCGGCGAAGCCCCGTAGATGAAGAAGGTCGTCATCTGCACTTCCGGGAACGCCCGTCCCATTCCGTCGCCGTCGATGACGGGCAGACCGGCATAGGCGGCGGCGATGATCGGCTCCAGGCTGTTCGATCCGCCGATCTCAGCCGAGATGAGGGCCGACATCCTGACGCCGGCCGCCTCCTCGACGGCGCGCATCGCGTGGTAGCACTCGTGCCCTTCCTCGAACTTCTCGATGCCGACCACGGGTGCGCCGATGCCGCCGACCTCTCCGACGAAGGCATCATCCGGCAGCGTGTTGAGATCGATGACCCGGATCTCGTGTCCGGACCGGATGAGCTCCCGTGCCCGCAGCATGCCGATGTAGGGATTGCCGCCACCGCCCGTGCCGAGCAGCGCCGCGCCGAGCGACAGCGGATGCAGGTCGCTCTCCTTTAGGAGATAGCCGCTAGACGACATGCAGCTCTCCCACGGCCTTGACGCGAACGCGGGTCGCGTTGCCGGGCAGGTAGGCGAGCGGAACGTCCTCGACGTCGACGATCTCGATGCTGTCGCGGGACGCTCCGGCGTTGACCGCCGCCTCGACCGCTTGCGTCTTGGCGTCGGCGAGGGCGGCGTCGCGCCCGATCTCGGCCAAGGCGTAGACGCGGTCGACCTCGCCCGACACCTGAGCGATGGCGGCGCCGACTGCGTTGGCCACGGCGAAGTGGTCGGGCTTGATCAGTTCAAGGCCGGCGATCGGCCTGTCGACCAGGATCGAGCCGCCACCGACGACGATCACCGGCAGCGGGTCCGGCGACAGGCGCGAGCGCTCGACGCAATCCTCCAGCATGGCGGCGATGCGCGCCTCGGTGGCGGCGATCAGTGACGGGGAGAGATGGGCCACTTTCGAGCGGTCGCCAAGGTCGTACTTGCCGGCGGCCACCACCACGTCCGAGGTGGTGAGCGTCTTGCCGCCGAAGATCAGGGCCTCGGAGATGATGCGATAGCCGACAGAGGTCGGGCCGACCTTGACCCCCTTGTCGGTCTCGACCACGTGCGAGCCGCCGCCAAGCCCGATCGAGAAGACGTCGGGCATGCGGAAGTTGGTGCGTACGCCGCCGACTTCGACGGCCACCGTCGCCTGACGGGGGAAGCCCTTCTGCAGCGAGCCGACGTCGGAGGTGGTGCCGCCGATATCGACGACGATGGCGTCCTTGACGCCCGACAGGAACGCCGCCCCGCGCATGGAGTTGGTCGGGCCGGAGGCGAAGGTCAGAACCGGGAACTTCTCGGCGAAGGCAGCCTCCATCAGCGTGCCGTCATTCTGGGTCAGGAAGAACTTGCCCTTGATGCCGGCCGAGGCGATGGCGTTGCGGAAAGCCTCGATCACCTCCCGCGACAGGTCGCGCAGGCAGGCGTTCATGATGGCGGCGTTCTCGCGTTCCAAGAGGCCGATCCGGCCGATCTCCGACGACAGCGTGATGTGAACGCCCGGGATCGCCTTCTCGAAGATCGCGGCCGCCTGCTTCTCGCACTCGTCGCTGACCGGTGAGAACACCGAGGTGATGGCGATGGTGTTGACGCCCTTGGCCTTGATGTCCTCGGCGATGCCGATCAGTTCCGCTTCGTCTAGGGGGGATATCTTGCGGCCGTCGAACTCGTTGCCGCCATGGGCGAGATAGCTGAGGTTGCCGATGGCGTCCCGGAGGTCCTCCGGCCAGTCGACCATCGGCGGCAGCGAGGCGGTCGCCGGCAGGCCGAGGCGGACGGCGGCGGTCTTTGCGAGGTCACGCCGTTGCACCACGGCATTGGTGAAGTGGGTGGTGCCGATCATCACCACGTCGATGTCGGCTGCAGCCTTGCCGGACGCCTTCAACACATCGGCGAGTGCGTTGACGACGCCGGACATGACGTCGGCCGTCGTTGCCGATTTGACGCCGGCAAGAACGCGCGCGCCATCCATCACGACGGCGTCCGTATTGGTGCCGCCGACGTCGATGCCAATTCTGATCATCTGTCAGGTCCTCTTGGGAACTTCGGTTGGTCTTTGGCTCTCCCTGAGGGCGAGCAGTTTTTCCGCCGTCGGAATTTCTCCGTCGATCAGTGGGATTTTGGGCCTCAGCGCTTCTTCCTCCGCCGAGATCACGGGCACGGAGGCAATGAGAAGGCGGGTGTAGTCGTGCTCCGGATGCTCGAACACCTTGGCCGTCGGTCCACTCTCGACGATACGGCCGCGGTAGAGCACGCCGACCTCGTCGGCGAAGTTGCGCATCAGGCTGAGGTCGTGGGAGATGAACAGATAGGTGAGGTCGAGCTGCCGGCCGAGGCTGGTGAGCAGGTCGATCACCTTGGCCTGGACCGAGACGTCGAGGGCCGAGGTCGGCTCGTCGAGGACGACCAATTGCGGCGCGACGGCGAGCGCCCGTGCGATGGCGACGCGCTGCTTCTGACCGCCGGAGAGTTCGTGCGGATAGCGTTCGGCAAAATTGGCCGGCAATTGCACCATTTCGAGGAGTTCGGAGATGCGCCGCCGCCGGTCGGCTCTCGGATGGCCGTGCGCTTCGAGCGGCACGGCGATGGACTGGCCGATGGTCCGGCGCGGGTTGAGCGACGACCCCGGGTTCTGGAACACCATCTGCACCTGCCGCGAATGGGCGCGGGTGCCGAGCGTGCCGGTAATGTTGGTTCCCGAAAGCAGGACGTCGCCGCCGGTGGGCGTGAGAAGGCCCATGATCAGCCGGGCGATCGTCGACTTTCCCGAACCGCTCTCGCCGGCAAGGCCATAGACCCCGCCGCGCCGGATGGAAAACGACACGTGATCGACGGCGGTCACCTCTCCGGCCCGGCTGCCGAAGGCGTTGTAGACGGGGAAGGTCTTGGCGAGATCGACGATCTCGAGAAGGGGGCTTTGGCGGGCGTTCATGGCGCGGCCTCCACCGATAGGGTCGGCCGGGCGCCGGTGAGGCGCGGCACCGCGTCGATCAGCGATCGCGTGTAGTCCACCTTCGGCGAAGCGAACAGGTCGGCTGTCGGCGCTTCCTCGACCACCACGCCCTTGTGCATGACGTAGACATAGTCCGAGGTCTCGCGCACCACGCCGAGATTGTGGGTGATCATCAGCAGCGCGAGGCCCCGTTCTTCGACCAGATCCTTGAGCAGCTTCAGGATCTGGGCCTGGGTGGTGACGTCGAGCGCCGTGCCCGGCTCGTCGGCGATGAGCAGGCGCGGTTCCGACAGCAGGGCCATGGCGATCAGGACACGCTGCCGCATGCCGCCCGACAGCATGATGGGGTAGGAGCGGGCCACGCGCTCCGGTTCCCGCATCCGCACCTGGGCCAGCACCTCCAGGACGCGCTGCATGCGCTCGCGCCCCGACCGCGAACGGCCCAGCCGCCTGTCGGCGTATTTCAGGATCGTCGACATCTGGTCGGCGATGGTGAAGACGGGATTGAGCGAGCTCATCGGGTCCTGGAACACCATGGACATGTCGGTGCCCGTGAGCTTCAGGCGCTCGCGCCGTGGCATGGTCAGGAGATCGCGGCCGTCATAGAGAATGGTACCGGAACTGATGCCGGCCGGCGGCATGTGCAGGAGGCCCATGATCGACTTCATGGTCACCGTCTTGCCGGATCCGCTTTCGCCGACGAGCGCCACATGGCTCCTGGCGGGGACGTCGAGGTTGACCCCGCGCAGGACCGGTTGCGTGCGGCCGTAGGTCGTGAACTCGACCGACAGGTCGCGAACGGAGAGCAGGGCTTCGCTCATCGCACGTTCTCCACGTCGTAGAGGTCGCGCAAGCCGTCACCGAGCAGGTTGAACCCGAGGGCGATGAACAGGATGGCGCAGCCGGGCAGCACCGATTCCCACCAGTAGTCGGGCAGGAAGGCCGAGCCAGAAGCGACCATGGTTCCGAGGTCGGGGGTCGGCGGCTGGATGCCGAGGCCGAGGAAGGACAGGGAGGCGCCGACCAGAATGACGAAGCCGCAGTCGAGCGAGGTCTTCACCGCGATGGCCGAGACGCAGTTGGGCAGGATTTCGCGGAACAGGATGTGGAACTTGCTCGCGCCGAGGGTTTCCGCCGCCTCGACGAACTCGCGCCCCCTGAGCTGACGGGTGATCGAGTAGATGAGGCGGGTATGCCAGGTCCACCACAGGGCCGCGATGGCCAGCATGGAGTTGATGAGGTCGGGCGACAGCACCGCCGCCACCGCCAGCGCCATGACCAATGGCGGAATGGCAAGGGCGATGTCGGTGAACCGCATGATTGCGATTTCAGTCCAGCCACCGAAGTAGCCGGCCGTCAGGCCGAGGATGGTGCCGATCGGGATGGCCGTGCCGAGCACGACCACGGCCAGCAGCAGCGACACGCGGAAGCCGAAAATGACGCGGGTGAAGATGTCGCGGCCGACGTTGTCGGTGCCGAACCAATAGTCCGCCGACGGCGGCAGATGGCGGGCGCGGAAGTTGACCACGGCGCCAACGTGATCGGGGTAGGGCGTGATCCAGGGCGCCAGAAGGGCGGCCAGGACGCAGACGGTCACGATGACGAGGCCGATCATCGCCGTGGGATTGCGCGAGAACCGATACCAGCTCTGGTAGGCGCTGGAGAGGCGCGGCGCGTCTTCGCGAAGAACCATTTCGTCGCTCATTGCCGGCTCCCACGAATGCGCACGCGCGGATCGACGAGGCCGACCAAAAGGTCGATGACGAGGTTGACCAGAACGAAGAACACGCCGGAAACCATCACCACGCCCATGACGGCGTTGAGGTCCTTCTGGAGAATGGTGCGGATGCCATAGGCGGCCATGCCGGGCCATGCGAACACCAGCTCGACCACGAAGGCGTTGCCGATCAGCGACGCGAATTCGAGGCCGAGAATGGTGAGCGGCGGCACGAAGCTCGGACGCAGCATGTATTTGCAGACGCGGATCCATTCGGGCACGCCGAAGGCGCGGCTCGCCTCGATGTAGTCCTGGCTCGACACGTCGATCATCGAGGAACGGGTGATGCGCGCCATCTGGCCCATGGTGGCGGCTGCGAGCGCGATGGCCGGCAGCAGCAGGTAGCGCAACCCTTCGAGGAAGGCATCGGGGCGGCCGGCGATCAGCGAGTCGATCAGCACCAAGCCGGTGTGGGACGGCGCGAAGTCGAAGTTGGGCGGTAGACGGCCGGTTGTCGGCAGGATGTGCAGCACGTAGCCGGCAAGAATCTGCAGAAGCAGCGCCAGGAAAAAGCTCGGCGTCACCGCCGAGAAGATGGCGACGATCCGGACCACGTTGTCGGGCCAGCGATCCTTCCAGTAGGCGGCGACGACGCCAAGCGGCACGCCTAGCACCATGGCGATGAAGACGGTTGCCAGCACCAGCTCAAGCGTCGCGGCGAACGTGTCGCGGATATCGTCGTTGACGGGTCTTTCGGTGAGCAGTGAACGGCCGAGGTCGCCATGGGCCAAGCCGACGATGAACAGCCCGTACTGCTCGACGATCGGTCGATCGAGACCGAGTTTCTGTTGAAGATCGGCGACCTGCTCCTGCGTCGCCGTCGGTCCTAGCGCCATGCGGGCCGGATCGCCCGGAACGGCGCGGGCGATGATGAAGATCACCATCGACAGCCCGATCAGAACCAGCAGCGACCACAGGACGCGCCGCAGGATAAAACGAAGGAATTCCAAGGAGCGATCTCCAGGGCCTCGGGAAATGGGGCCGGCGCGATGTTCGGTTTTCGCACCGGCCCAACGGTCGCGGAAGCAGGGGGCACTTCCGCGAACTCACGAGACGGGCGTCAGGAGCCCGTCAGTTGCCCGGCTCGCCTACTGGCAGGTCCAGCTATACTTGGTGAAGTCGTAGTCGAAGGACTGCATCGGCACCGCCTTGAACCCGTCGAGGCACTTGTCCATGGCGTGCTGCACCGTCTGGGTCTGCAGGAACACGTCGGCCTGCAGGTCGACCAGCTTGTGCTGAAGCGTCTTGTAGAGCGTCGCCTGTTCCGCCTTGTCGGTCGTGGCGCGCGCGTCGTCGATCAGCCTGTCCACCTCCGGGTCCTGCAACCATTCCATGGACGCCCAGGTGCCGGCGGCCTTGGAGTGATACTGCGTGAAGAACATGGAGTCCGGCGAGGGGTAGGTCGGCGAGAAGAAGATCTGGTTGACAGCCGGAGTCGTCTCGACCTTGCTCGCGAGTTCGGTGATGCGGTTCCAGGGATCGGCCTGCTGCTTCACGACAAACCCGAGCTGTTCGAGATTGGCCTGCATCAGCAGGCTGATTTCTTCCTCGAACTTGGTGCCGGCGACGTAGCCGAGGGTGATCGGTATCTTCTGCCCGGCATACTTGGACTTGGCGATCTCCGCCTTGGCGGCTTCGATATCGTACTTGGGAGCCGGCAGATCGCCGGCGTAGAAATCGGCAAAGTTCTTCGGCAGCGGACCGTTGAGTTCGCCGCCCGGCACGATGACGTCCCGGATGGTTGCGTAATCAGTCGCAAGCGCGATGGCCTTGCGGATATGCAGGTCGTCGGTCGGAGCCACCTTGGAGTTGAGCTTGAGATAGAAGGCGGTCGGAGTGTCCTCGGCGACGATCTTGAAGCGCCCCATGGCTTCGAGAGCCTTGTAGGTCTCCGGCGACTGGTACTGCGAGGACATGGTCAACTCGCCCGACGCGGCCAGCGAGCGCACGGTGGCTTCGTCGTTGGTGATGATCCAGCGCACCTCGTCGATCGGTCCGGCACCGAACCCCTTGTAGTAGTCGGGGTTGCGGGCAATGGTCATCTGCGAGCCGCGGTCCCAGCTCGTCAGCGTATAGGCGCCGGCTCCGGCGACGTGGGTGGCAAGATAGGTCTGGCCGTCGTCGTTGCCGAGATTGGCTTCGACCACCTTGGAATTCAGCACCATGATCGCAGGCACCGTCGACAGGAACGGCGCGAAGGTCTTCGACAGCGTGAACTTCACCGTATGATCGTCAACGGCGGTCACCGCGCCAGGCTTCAGAACATCGGCGAACAGATTGGCCGGCCCCTGGTTGATCTTCAGGAGGCGCTCGACCGAGTAGACGACGTCGGCGGCCGTGACGGGGGTGCCATCGGAGAACTTGGCATCGGCGCGCAGCTTGAAGATGACTTCCTTGGTATCGGGGGAGACCGTCCAGCTTTCGGCAAGCTCCGGAACGAGGTTGCCGGCCGGGTCGACGTTGACGAGGCCGTCGTAAAGGTTCACCGCCGCCATGTAGTCGGTGTAGTCGGAGATCTTGGCCGGGTCGATCGTGCCGAAGATCTGCACGGTGTTCATGGTGACGACCGTCTTGGCCTGGGTTGCGCCGCCAGCCAGCCCCGAGGCGGCGGCGGCAACAAGGACTGTCGAAAGAATGCGGGACTTGCGGTTCATTGGTTGGGACCCCTCTTGCTGGTTTTGAGCCGCCGCTGGTTGTCGGACCGGGCAACAGGGCCCCATCCTTGGTCGCGGTCGTTTCGGACGTTTCTCGCCTCTTGACTTGTGACGATGTTGCGAAAGCCGAGAACGGTTCTCAAGTGACCAGACGGATAGGTTTTGCGCAAAATGGTATAGGTCTTGGGTCTCGGGCGTGTCGATCAGTTAGCTGACGAGCCCAAGCGCACGGGCGGCGGCGATCGCTTCCTTGCGTCGGCGGCAGCCGAGCTTGCGGTAGACGTTGCCGAGGTGGAACTTCACCGTCGGCTCCGAAATCTGCAGCATCTTGGCGACGAACTTGTTGGAGGCGCCCTCGGTGACCATGATCAGCACCTTGGTCTCCTGGCGCGACAGGCCGTTGCGGGTCCCGAGGCCCGAATTGCCGAGGCCGAAATCGCGCAGGCGGCGCAACACCTGGCGCGCCTCGCTCACAGTGGACAGGAAATCGGCGATACGGCGGTTGGCGAGCAGGTCGGCGAGGAACACCAGTTCCTCCGACAGCGAGCCGACGCAGCCGTTGTGTGCCGCCGTCTCGAACGTCGCCTGAAGTTGGGCGCGCGCCCGGCTGAGATCGCGCTGCCGTTTGAAAACATAGGCGCTCCAGATCTGCACGCCGATCCGCTGACGCGCCGTGAGCGCCAAATTGGCTTCGATCGCGGCGAGGCACTCGACGAGCTCGGCCCGCGTCGGCGTTTCGAAGACCATGTGCCGGAGCCAGCAGAGCGCGACGGCGATCTCGTCGCGATGGCTGAGGCGGGCGAGCAGGCGGGCATTCGAGGCGACGGCCTGCGTCACCGTCGTCGGCAGCTGGGCAAGCCGGTCGGCGGCTTCGCGCCACCGGTTGCCGTTCTGCATCACCGTCACTTCCCGGCTGTCGATCATCATCTGGAACTGGCGATTCTGGACCTGGTAAACGCGCCAGCGGTCGAGAAAGGAGCGGGCGGCGATGATCGAATAGCGTCGCGACAGGGCCTGGCTGCCGTATTGCAGCGCGAACTCGACGAGGGTCGGCCAGATTTCGCCATGCGAGAACAGCTCAAGATCCCGATTGAGAAACAGGATCAGCGCCTCGTCGTTGCCCGCTTCGTAGCCGACGCATCCCTTGAGAAGCTTGAGGAGAAGCCGGTCGTGAGGACTGTCGAAACCGAGACTGGCGATGTCGCGCTCGGCCTCGTCCGCCCATTCGCCGGCGGAATTGGCGTCAC